>NZ_JBSICH010000005.1:0-108658 GCF_053613315.1 Streptomyces sp. JK94
CCTGACGGGCCCGGCGTGACCGACGTGGCCTGACGGCCGCACGGGCGCGCCGGGCCCGCCGGTCCGCTGGGCGGACCGGGCCCTCCGGCGTACCGGACACCGCCTATCCTGGGACCAGCGGTTCCGACAGATCCGACCCTGTTCGACCCGGCCGAACCAGCCGGCCCATCCGACGGAGAGCACGTTGTACTTCACCGACCGCGGCATCGAGGAACTGGCGAAGCGGCGCGGCGAGGAAGAGGTCACCTTCGAGTGGCTCGCCGACCAGCTGCGGACCTTCGTGGACCTGAACCCGGACTTCGAGGTGCCCGTGGAGCGGCTGGCGACGTGGCTGGCGCGACTGGACGACGAGGACAACGAGGACTAGGACGACGAGCAGCCGCCCGTCGTACGAACCGGACCGGACGCGTCCCCGGGCCCTCGGGCCCCCGCAGTCCGCGCCTCGGCGCATCGGCGCCGAACCGCCTCGACGCCGGACCGCCGTGCGGCTGTGCGCCGCGTGACCACCGCGCCGTGTGACCACCGCGCCGTGTGACCCGCGCGCCGCGTACGGCTGTGCGCCGCGTGAACGGCGTACAGCCGCCGCGTCGGTCAGGGGCGCCGTGAGAGGCCGTACGCCGCCCCCAGCGCACCGTGTGCCAGCAGGAGCGCCCCCGCCGTGGTCCAGCCGCCGCTGCGGCGCCGCACGCCCCAGGCGGTGAGCGGCAGGCCGGCCGCCATCTGCGCCAGGGCCAGGGCACGGGCCCCGGGGCCGCCCACCCAGGGCATCCACGGGGCGAGGCGCGTCTCGTCGGCGGTGGGGCGCCGCCCGGGGGCCTCGGTCCGCCGGACGCCGGGCAGGGCACGGGCGGCCGCGCCGAGGCGGTCGGCGGGCTCGCCGGGGTCGAGCCCGGCGGGGAGTGCGATCCCCGCGCGCGTGAGGACCGCGAGCAGCCCGCGCAGTCTGGCCCGGGCGTCGGCCTCGGGATCGGGGCCGGTCAGCCGGTCCAGCGACGCGAGGTCCAGGACGGGATCCAGGCCGAGGCGGGCGGCGAAGGTGCGCATCGCCTCGTCCTCGCCGGCCGGGACGCCGCTCGCGAGCCACACGTAGCCGACGGGGCGACGGAATCCGGACGCGAGGGTGAAGCCGGCCCGGTCGGCGTCCCACCACAGGGCGAGTACGGGCCACGGGGCGCCGACGGCGAGCGCCGCGGCCCAGCCGGTGAGCACGCGGTCGACCGGTTCGCCGCCGTGCCGCCAGGGTCTGCCCTCGGGAACGAGCACACTCCACGGCCCGCCGGCCCGGGCGAGCGGCATGCGCTCCCCCAGCAGCGGGGCGACGGCGGCGACCGAGTCCGGCTCCGCACGGCACAGCAGCAGGGCACCGGCAGTGGGGGCGGGTACGGACTTTTCCGTCGACATGCTCACAAGTTAGGGCACTGCCGCCCTCCCGGCCGTTCGGAGGTCACCAGAACGGGTGCCTTGACTTTCCGCGTCCGCGATATATCGTGAAATTGGGAGGACGCGATATGGCGCGTTCGGTCAAGGAGGTCTGCACGATGTCCGAGTGGTCCGTCGCGGAGCCCGGGAAACTCACCTTCGACGAGTCCGTGAGCGAGCTTCACGTACGCATCGTCGGTGGAACGGTGAACGTCGTGGGCGCGGACGAGGGTCCCGCCCGCCTGGAGGTGTCCGAGATCGAGGGACCGCCCCTGATCGTGACCCACCGGGGCGGCGTACTCACGGTGGCCTACGAGGACCTCCCCTGGAAGGGTTTCCTCAAGTGGCTGGACCGCAGAGGGTGGCGGCGCAGCGCGGTGGTCTCCCTGGCCGTGCCGACCGGCACCCGCGTGGAGGTGGGCGTGGTCAGCGCGACGGCCGTCGTCTCCGGGCTCGAGGGACGTGCCGAGGTGAGAGGCGTCTCCGGGGACACCACGCTGGTCAGCCTCTCCGGCCCGGTCCGCGCGAACACCGTCTCCGGGAACGTGGAGGCGCAGGCCCTCAGCGGCGACCTGCGCTTCACCTCCGTCTCCGGTGACCTGACGGTGGTCGAGGCGGGCTCCTCCGTCCGGGCGGACTCGGTGAGCGGTTCGATGATCGTCGACCTGGACACGGCCGGCGAGCCCACCGCCATCGACCTGACCAGCGTCTCGGGCGAGATCGCCATCCGGCTGCCGCAGCCGGCCGACGCGCGGGTGGAGGCGAACACGGCCAGTGGCACCGTCTCCAGCGCCTTCGAGGACCTCCGGATGGCCGGGCAGTGGGGCGCCAAGCGGATCACCGGGCGGCTCGGCGCGGGCAACGGCCGGCTGAAGGCCACCACGGTCTCCGGCTCGATCGCCCTGCTGCGCCGTCCGGCGACGGAGGACGCCCCACGAGAGGGGCGGCCGCCGCAGGACGCCGCCGACACCGCCCCCGCGGGCGGCCCACAAACCGACTCGGGGGACAATTCCACTTCCGGCCGGGACCACGGCGCCCCCGGCGCCCCGGCCGACGGCACGACCCACAAGAAGGTGCTCTGACATGCCCCCCGTCTTCGCGCACGGCCGCCTCCGCCTCTACCTCCTCAAACTCCTGGACGAGGCCCCGCGCCACGGCTACGAGGTGATCCGCCTTCTCGAAGAGCGCTTCCAGGGTCTGTACGCACCGTCGGCGGGCACGGTGTACCCGCGCTTGGCCAAGCTGGAGGCCGAGGGCCTGGTGACCCACACCACCGAGGGCGGCCGCAAGGTGTACGCCATCACGGACGCCGGACGCGCCGAGCTGGCCGACCGCAGTGGTGAGCTGGCCGACCTGGAGCTGGAGATCAGGGAATCGGTGGCCGAGCTCGCCGCCGAGATCCGGGCCGACGTGCGCGGCGCGGCGGGCGACCTGCGCCGGGAGATGCGGGCCGCCGCCAGTGCCGCCCGCCGGGGCGCCGGCACGGCGGCGCCCGACGAGGCCGACGGCTCCGCCGCCGGTGCGGCGGACTCCGACGAGAAGGAGGCCGGGCGCGCGGCCAAGGAGGAGATGCGACGCGTCAAGCAGGAGTGGAAGGACCAGGCCCGCCGCGCCAAGGACGAGAGCCGTCGCGCCCGCGAGGAGGCCCAGCGGGCCCGGCACCAGGCCAAGGAGGCCCAGGAACGGGCTCGGGCACAGGCCCAGGAGGAGGTGCAGCGCATCGCCCAGCGGGTCCAGGAACAGGTGCAGGACCACTTCTCGCGCGGCGACTGGCCGACGGGCCTGCGCGAGGGCCTGAGCGAACTGGCCAAGGAGGTCGGCGACTTCGGCAAGGAGTTCGGCAGGGACTGGGGCTTCGGCCGTACCGACGCCGGGACGACGGCCACCCACCGGCAGGAGCACTCCTGCACTGCCGAGTACTCCGACACCCCCGAGGACTTCCCGGCCGGCTACGCCCCGGCCTGGGCCCACGAGGACACCGCGGAGTCCACCGGTGACCCGGCCCGCGACCTGGACCGGCTGCTCGACCGCTTCCGGGACGACATCCGCGACGCGGCCAGGGACCACGGCGTCACGGCCGACCAGCTCCGCGACGCCCGCGGACAGCTGTCGACGGCGGCGGCCCACATCGGCGCGATACTGCGGACGCCGAAGGCCTGAGCCCCGGCGCGGCCCGGCGCCCCCGGCAGACGCCTCACCGGGAGCCACCGTGGCAGCGTCGTACCACCGCCGCCGACCTTGCCGGGCCTCGGCAGGGGCCATACCGGTGGCCTCGCCGGGGGACCGGTTGGAGGGCCGGCTGGGGCCACGCCGGTGGCCGGTTCGGAGCCGCACCGGTGACCTCTCCGGGGACCGGCCGGGGCCGCGCCGCTGAGCGACTCGTGGCCGCACCGCTGACCGCTTCGGGGCGCCGCACCGCAGACCGGTTCGGAGCCGCACCGGTGGCCGCGCCGGGCTACGCACGCCCGCTCACATCAGGCGCAGGCCCCCCGCGCCCCCGCCCAGCACCCCGTTCAGCGACGCCTGGGTCTCCCCGTAGTCGGCGAGCACCTCGGCCGGCACACCGGGACGGACGGTCAGGGCGAGGAGGATGTGCTCGTCACCGATGTGCCGGTCGTGCCGGGCGACGGCGACCCGCAGGGCCTGCTCCAGCACCTCCTTGGCGCCCTTGCCGAAGCGGCGGCGCCCGGACCGGTGCCGTTCGCCCTCCCCGTCGCCGGACATCGCGCCGACACCATGGGCCTCCTCCATCCGGGCGACGATCTCGGAGACGTCGATCCCCAGCCCGGCGAGGGGACACACGAACGGCGGGCCCGGAGGACCGGACCCGCCGTGGCGGACGGGAGGGACAGGGTGGACGGGAGGAACGCGTCAGGACCCGCTGAGTACGATCTTGCCGAACTGCCCGCCCGAGGCCATCCGCTCGAAGCCCTCGCGGGCCCGGTCCAGCGGGAGCACCTCGTCGATGACGGGGCGTACGCCGGTGGCGGCGCAGAAGGACAGCAGGTCCTCCAACTCGTCCTTGGTGCCCATCGTGGAGCCGACGATCCTGAGCTCCAGGAAGAAGACCCGGGTCAGTTCGGCGTGCGAGGGCCGGTCACCGCTGGTGGCACCGGAGATGACCAGCGTGCCGCCCGGCCGCAGCGACTTCACCGAGTGGGACCAGGTGGCGGCACCCACGGTCTCGATCACGGCATCGACCCGCTGCGGCAGCCGCGCGCCCGGCTCGACGGCCTCCACGGCGCCCAGCTCCAGGGCCCGCTTCCGCTTGGCCTCGTCCCGGCTGGTGGCGAAGACCCGCAGCCCCGCAGCCTTGCCGAGCACGATCGCAGCCGTGGCGACCCCTCCGCCAGCGCCCTGCACCAGCACCGAGTCACCGGGACGCACCCCGGCGTTGGTGAACAGCATCCGGTACGCCGTCAGCCAGGCGGTCGGCAGACAGGCCGCCTCCTCGAAGGAGAGCTCCTTCGGCTTGGGCAGGATGTTCCAGGTGGGCACGGCGACCTGCTCGGCGAACGTCCCCGGATAGCGCTCGGTGAGGATGGAGCGGGGCTCCTCGGGGCCCACCCCGTGACCGGTCTGCCCGATCACGGAGTGCAGGACGACCTCGTTGCCGTCCTCGTCGACACCGGCGGCGTCACAGCCGAGGATCATCGGCAGCCGCTCCTCGGGGAGGCCGACACCGCGCAGGGACCACAGGTCGTGATGGTTGAGGGAGGCGGCCCTGACATCGACGACGCTCCAGCCGGGGCGGGCCTCGGGAGCCGGGCGTTCTCCCGACTCCAGGCCGGTCAGCGGCCGGTCGCGGTCGATTCGGGCGGCGTAGACAGCGAACATGACCTTGACGATAGGTTCCGCACCGGCCATCCGGAACCGTGCCGCCCTGTGACACACGCCCTCTTGCCGTCGGCGCGCAGTCCGACCGTCCCGCGCAGAGGGCACACCGCCCGGCCGCCCCGCACAGAGGGCACACCGCCCGGCCGCCCCGCACAGAGGGCACACCGCCCGGCCGCCCCAGACACGGGACACGGGAAAGGCCCCGCCCCAAGGGACGGGGCCGTCGGCCCGCACGTGTGTCACACCGTCACCGGCGCGCGACACCCTCCGCCCGGGCCGCCGCCGCCACGGCCGCCGTGACGGCCGGGGCGACCCGCTCGTCGAACGGGGACGGGATGACGTAGTCCGCGGCGAGGTCGTCCCCCACCACGGAGGCCAGCGCCTCGGCCGCCGCGAGCTTCATGCCCTCGGTGATCCGGGACGCCCGCACCTGCAGCGCACCCGCGAAGATGCCCGGGAACGCCAGCACGTTGTTGATCTGGTTCGGGAAGTCCGAGCGCCCCGTGGCGACGACCGCCGCGTACTTGTGCGCGACCTCCGGGTGCACCTCGGGGTTCGGGTTGGCCATCGCGAAGACGAACGCGCCCTTCGCCATCGAGGCCACCGCCGGCTCCGGCACCGTACCGCCGGAGACGCCGATGAAGACGTCGGCGCCCGACAGGGCCGCCTCCAGCGAGCCGGACAGTCCGGCCTTGTTGGTGAAGGAGGCCAACTCCCGCTTGACCGGGGTCAGATCCTCCCGGTCGGCAGACACGAGGCCCTTGCGGTCGGCGACCGCGACATCCCCGATACCGGCCTCCACCAGCATCTTGGCGATGGCGACCCCGGCCGCGCCGGCGCCGGAGATCACCGCCCGCAGCTCACCCAGCGTCCGCCCGCTCAGCCGCGCGGCGTTCCGCAGCGCCGCCAGCGTCACGACCGCCGTGCCGTGCTGGTCGTCGTGGAAGACCGGGATGTCGAGGCGCTCCTGGAGCTTGCGCTCGATCTCGAAGCACCGCGGCGCCGAGATGTCCTCCAGGTTCACACCACCGAAGGAGGGCGCGAGCCGCACCACCGTCTCGACGATCTCGTCGGCGTCCGTGCAGGCCAGCGCGATCGGAACCGCGTCCACACCGCCGAACTGCTTGAACAGGATCGCCTTCCCCTCCATCACCGGAAGAGAAGCCTCGGGCCCGATGTCCCCGAGCCCCAGGACGGCCGTACCGTCCGTCACGACCGCCACGACCGACGACTTCCACGTGTAGTCGTGCACCAGGTCGGGCTGCTCGGCGATCGCGCTGCACACTTTCGCGACGCCGGGCGTGTACGCCAGGGACAGGTCGTCCTTGTCGCGGACCGGCACGGTGGCCTGCACGGCCATCTTGCCTCCGCGGTGCAGGGCGAACGCCGGGTCGAAGGGGTCGAGGGGCTCCCCCGCCTCCTGTTCCGTACCGGCGTCGCTGTCGCTGCGAGGATTGACGATCTCCGCTGCCACTTTGTGTTACCCCTTAAGAGTTCACGGTTTGAGGGTTTGTCCACTCCTGGTGAGGAATGGGCGGGCACCGCGCAGGAAGATGGCTGTCCGGGCCACGCGGGCCCCTGCGCGACGGGCGCGCCGCACACGCGCCCTGAGCCCCTGATGAGGGGTGTGAAGAACCTTCTTACCCGACGGACACCCCCCTCGACGAGTCCGATAAGGGCAAGCTCACATGTCGGACCTCGAACGCCGCATGCCGGTGACATGGCTCATAGCCGGGGATCAGGACAACTTCCCGTCACCCCTTGACAGGCCAGCGGAACACACTTTCGACGGCCGCACGTACCGCCGAACCGCTTCCGCATTTCGATAAATGCCGAAGATCTTCCGGCCGGAAGGGGTGATTCCCGTAAAGGTTCGGACGTGATGTACCGAACTGGTGCGGTTCGGGGGGTGACCCGTTATCCGATTTTGACATGACGTCCCCCCTGAACGACCGAGTCCGAATGGCAAGATGCCGTAATCACACGAGGTCGCGACACTCGAAGGCGTGTGCCCTCGTCGACCCACGGCGCCTGCCGGTCCCCCGGCCTGCGCCGCGCCCCACCGGAACTCCACCGTCCCCATCGGCATCTCCTTTCATCCGCCGGAGGAACCACCATGACCGCACGCTCCACCCGTCGTACGACCGCCGCGCACTCCCGGCTAGCAGCGGTCGGTGCGATCGCGGTCGCAGGCGCCCTGCTGCTCACCGGATGCGGCGACCAGACCGAGAGCAGCAATTCCGGCAGCGACAACCAGTCCGCGGCCGGCGCCCCGCTGGCCGACAGGCTGCCCCAGTCCATCCGCGACAAGGGCGTCGTCAAGGTCGGCTCCGACATCGCCTACGCCCCGGTCGAGTTCAAGGACGAGTCCGGCAAGACGGTCGGCATCGACCCCGACCTCGCGGACGCCATGGGCAAGCAGCTCGGGGTGACGTTCGAGTTCGAGAACGGCACCTTCGACACCCTGATCACCGGTCTGCGCTCCAAGCGCTACGACATCGCCATGTCCGCGATGACCGACACCAAGGACCGCCAGGAGGGCGTCGACTCCGACACGGGCAAGAAGGTCGGCGAGGGCGTCGACTTCGTGGACTACTTCACCGCCGGTGTCTCGATCTACACCAAGAAGGGCGACGACCAGGGCATCAAGAGCTGGTCCGACCTGTGCGGCAAGAAGCTCGTTCTGCAGCGCGGCACGGTCTCCGAGGACCTCGCCAAGGCCGAGAACGAGAAGTGCCCGGCCGGAAAGAAGATCTCCATGGAGGCCTTCGACAACGATCAGCAGGCCCAGACCCGCCTGCGCGCCGGCGGCGCCGACGCCGGCTCCTCCGACTTCCCGGTCGCGGCCTACGCGGTGAAGACCTCGGGCGGCGGCAACGACTTCCAGCTCGTCGGCGAGCAGGTCGAGGCCGCTCCGTACGGCATCGCGGTCGCCAAGGACAACGCCCAGCTGCGCGACGCCCTGAAGGCGGCGCTGGACGCGGTCATCGCCAACGGCGAGTACAAGAAGATCATGGACAAGTGGGGCGTGACGGAAGGCGCCGTCACGGAGGCCACCATCAACGGCGGCAAGTGACCGCGCGGCGGCACTGAAAGGCAACATCCGTGACTGTTGACATCGACAAGACGGCGGGCGGCCCGGCCGGCACCCCGCCGGCCGGACCGGAGGCCATCAAGGCCGTCCCGGTCCGGCACTACGGGCGCTACGTCTCGGCGGCCGTCGCGATCGCGCTGCTGGCCGCGGTCGTCTACGCGTTCTCCCAGGGCAAGATCAACTGGGGTACGCTCCCGGACTACTTCTTCGACGACCGCATCCTGTCCGGCATGGGCAAGACGCTTCTGATCACCGTCCTGGCCATGCTGATCGGCATCGTCGGCGGCGTCCTGCTCGCCGTGATGCGGCTGTCGAAGAACCCGGTGACCTCGTCCATCGCGTGGTTCTACATCTGGTTCTTCCGCGGCACCCCGGTCCTGGTGCAGCTGATCGTCTGGTTCAACCTGGGCCTGGTCTTCGAGTACATCAACCTCGGCCCGGTCTACCGCGACGAGTGGTCGGACTTCATGACGCCGTTCCTGACGGCGCTGCTCGGCCTCGGCCTCAACGAGGCCGCGTACATGGCGGAGATCTGCCGTGCCGGTCTGCTCGCGGTCGACGAGGGCCAGACCGAGGCGTCGCACGCGCTCGGCATGAGTCACGTCAAGACGCTGCGCCGGATCGTCATCCCGCAGGCGATGCGCGTGATCGTGCCGCCCACGGGCAACGAGGTCATCAACATGCTGAAGACGACCTCGCTGGTCTCGGTCGTCCAGTACCCCGAGCTGTTCCGCGCCGCCCAGGACATCGGCCAGACCTCGGGGGCCCCGGCCGAGATGCTGTTCCTGGCCGCGGCCTGGTACCTGCTGCTGACCTCGATCTTCAGCGTCGGCCAGTACTACCTGGAGCGCTACTACGCCCGCGGCTCGAGCCGCAGTCTGCCGGCGACGCCGTGGCAGAAGATCAGGACGAACGTACTGTCCCTGTCGAACCGATCCAAGGCGGGAGGTACCGCATGACCGCCATGGTCAAGGCCGAGGGCGTGCACAAGTCCTTCGGCGCCGTCGAGGTCCTCAAGGGCATCGACCTGGAGGTGAAGTCCGGCGAGGTGTTCTGCCTCATCGGCCCCTCCGGCTCGGGCAAGTCGACCTTCCTGCGCTGCATCAACCACCTGGAGAAGATCAACGCCGGACGCCTCTACGTCGACGGCGAGCTGGTCGGCTACCGCCAGAAGGGCGACAAGCTCTACGAGCTGAAGGACAGCGAGGTCGCCGTCAAGCGCCGGGACATCGGTATGGTCTTCCAGCGCTTCAACCTGTTCCCGCACATGACGGCCCTGGAGAACGTCATGGAGGCGCCGGTGCAGGTCAGGGGCGTGAGCAAGGCCCAGGCCAGGGACCGCGCGGGCGGGCTCCTGGAGCGCGTGGGCCTGGCCGACAAGGCCGGCAACTACCCCTCGCAGCTCTCCGGCGGCCAGCAGCAGCGGGTCGCGATCGCGCGGGCCCTCGCCATGGACCCGAAGCTGATGCTGTTCGACGAGCCCACCTCGGCCCTCGACCCGGAGCTGGTCGGCGACGTCCTCGACGTCATGCGCGATCTCGCCGAGTCCGGCATGACGATGGTGGTCGTCACCCACGAGATGGGTTTCGCCCGCGAGGTCGGCGACAGCCTGGTCTTCATGGACGACGGCGTGGTGGTCGAGTCGGGCGATCCGCGCGTCGTCCTGACGGACCCGCAGCACGAGCGGACGAAGTCGTTCCTGTCCAAGGTTCTCTGAGGACGCGTCCTGCGCGGATCGAAGGACGCCCGCCGGGCGCTCGAACGTCGCTCGTACGACGGTGGAGCGAGGGGGCGGTACGGGTCTCCGTACCGCCCCCTCCGCCCGTCCCGGGCTACTTGAGTGCCAGCAGCAGCGTGTCCGACGGCGAGCACCACACCGGCCGCACCTCGCCGAAGCCCTTCTCGCGCAGCACGCGCGCGTGCCACGCCGCCGAGGGCATGTCGCCGTCGGCGTGCTCGCCGTAGATCTCGAAGCGGCGGGCGGTGGGTCCGGCGAGGACCGGGTCCTTGGCGGCGAGCTGCCACCACTCGGCCCAGTCGAGCGCGCCCCTCCCCTTGGCGGCGTCCATCTGCGCATGCCGGTGCGCGCGCTCGGCCGCGTTGATCCGGGGCGTCGACTCGTCGATCATGTGGTCCGCGTTCATGAGGACACCACCGTCGCGGACCAGCTCCGCGACCTGACCGTAGAGGGCCGCCAGAGGTTCGGTGTGGAACCAGTGCAGAGCCGTGGCGGTCAGCACCGCGTCGTAGGAGTCGTACGGCAGCTTCGCCGTCCAGTCGGGGTCCTTGAGGTCGGCGGTGACCAGGTGGACCCGGTCGTCGTCCGCGAAGGTGCCCTCGGCGATGGCGAGGAGCGCGGGGTCGAGGTCCACGCCGGTGCTGGTGGCCTCCGGGAACCGGGCGAGCAGCCGGGCCGTGATGGTCCCGGTGCCGCAGGCGAGGTCGAGCACGCGCGGTGCCGGGCCGACCAGCGCCCCGACCATGTCCAGCATGGTCCGGAAGCGGTCCTCCCGGTCGGGCATGTACGACTCCTGCTGCCGGTCCCAGCTCTCCTGCCAGGCCTGCCAGTCGGCTGCGGGCGTGGTGGCGGTGCTGATGTCCGCGTCCGTCATGGAGCCGCTCCTCGCGTGCGTCACGTAATACCCTGGACCCACGATCAGCTGTTACCTGACCGCAGGCACGACCATAGAGCCCCTCCGTAAGGACTACAAGTGGAACTGGCCTATTACTCGGATTACGCCGTCCGTCTCGTCAACACCGAGGAGCCGGCCCGGGGGCAGGACTCCCTCACCTCCGTCGAGGCCGTCCGGAAGCTCTTCGGCACCAACCAGTCGGCGGCCCGGCGTGCCACGGACACGGACGTGACCCGGTTCCGCTCGGTGCGGGGCCGACTGCGCGCGGTTTTCGAGGCGGCCGACGGCGGCGACGAGACCCTCGCCGTGGACCTCCTGAACTCCCTCCTCCTGGAGTTCCCGGTGAGCCCGCAGATCTCCGGCCACGACCACCGCGACGACGACGGCAGCCCCCTGTGGCACATGCACCTGGCCGACCACCCGTCCAACGCGACCGCCGGTTTCGCCGCCATCGCGGCGATGGGCCTGGCCTTCCACCTCACCGAGTACGGCGTGGACCGCCTGGGCCTGTGCGAGGCGGCGCCCTGCCGCAACGCCTACCTGGACACCTCCACCAACCGCTCCCGGCGCTACTGCTCCGACCGCTGCGCCACCCGTGCCAACGTCGCCGCCTACCGGGCCCGCAAACGCCTGGAGGCGGACCGGTCGCCCAGCACCGGCCTGAGCGCCGACAGGAACCAGCGGACCACGGCGAAGGGCGAGCGCTGACCGGCCTTGAGCGGCCGGTAGCGCAACCGCACCCTGCCGAGCACCAGCTCCTCCGGCACGACCCCGTAGTCGGTGCTGTCGCCGCCCGCGAAGGCGTTGTCCCCGAGCACCCACCAGCCGGCTCCGCGCCGCTCGACGGCCCGCTTGACCACGAGCAGGTCCTGCTGGAAGGGGTGCCGCAGCACGATCACGTCACCCGGCCCGACCCGTGCTCCCCAGTGGACGAGCAGCACGTCCCCGTGGTGCAGCGTGGGCACCATCGACGGCCCGGTCACCTCGGCCGGACCGAACGGCAACGACCCTCTCGCGCGCTCGGTCTCCTGTGACGACTCCGGCATCACCCGGCACCTCCCCGGTCTTTCCTCCACCAGTCTCAGTGTCACCCCGGACTTTTGTCCTAAGCCCACGGGGGCACCCGCCAAAACGGGTCTCGCAGGGAGTAATGTCCCCCCTGAGAAGACGATCACGAGGAAGGAACGCTTCATGCTTTCCCGCCTGTTTGCCCCCAAGGTCACGGTCAGCGCCCACTGCGACCTGCCCTGCGGCGTGTACGACCCTGCCCAGGCCCGCATCGAGGCGGAGTCGGTCAAGGCCGTGCAGGAGAAGATGGCCGGCAACGACGACCCGCACTTCCAGACGCGTGCCACGGTCATCAAGGAGCAGCGCGCCGAGCTGGCCAAGCACCACGTCTCCGTGCTGTGGAGCGACTACTTCAAGCCGCCGCACTTCGAGAAGTACCCGGAGCTGCACCAGCTGGTCAACGACACCCTGAAGGCCCTGTCGGCCGCCAAGGGCTCGACCGACCCGGCGACCGGCCAGAAGGCCCTGGACTACATCGCCCAGATCGACAAGATCTTCTGGGAGACCAAGAAGGCCTGACCCGAGGTCACGCCGTTCGGCCTGTGGCCGCGCGGTCTTCCGGTTCGCACCCGGCCCCCGGTACGCCGATCACGGCGTCCCCGGCGGGCCGGGTGCGCGCGTTCGGCCCGGTCAGGGCTCCGCCGGCGTCCGGGGGTCGCACCACATCGGCCACATCCGGGGGCCGTCGGGCAGCTCCAGGGCCCGGCCGGAGGCACTGCTCGCCTCCAGAGAGGCCGGCAGCTCCTCACGGTCGCAGCGGTCGAGCACCGACTCGATGAGCGCGGTTCCCGGCCCCTGACCGTGCCGCCCCGGGACCACCCGGATCATCCACAGGTACGCGTGGGCCCGGCCGGACGGATGGATGCCCTCCGTGAGCCGGGCCATCAGCTCGACGCGCTCGTTGCCCGGATCGACGGCCTCGCGCACCTGGGCGGGTCCGTCGCCGTCGACCGGGCTCGCCGTCGGCGGACCTGCCCGCGGGTACGGGCAGCCACAGCGCGCGGGCCGCGCCGTCCTCGGTGACGTCGATGTGTCCCTCGGCGAGCACGGCGTCGGGGAAAGGGGCCATCAGCCGGTGGTGGGTCCGGCGGCGGTGCTCCTCGTCGGGAAGACCCAGCAGCTCACCGGATCGTCCCGGAAGGCCGCCTCCAGCAACCGGACGGCCAGGTCCCGGTCGCCTTCCCCCGCCGTCCGGATCACCACACCCGTGCCCGCCCGCCCCTTCGACTCAACTCTGACCACTTATAGAGGGGGCTGAGAGTCGAGCCCATCCGCCGGGATCAGGGGCGAGGAACGTCCCGGCCGTGTGCCGAAGGGGCGGGCCCCGCACACCGTGGGGAAGTGCGGGACCCGCCGAACCGGAGCCCTCGGCGGTGCGGCCGTACGTCGGTCAGGTGCCGTACGGCCCCGTACGGGCTCCGGGGTTCTTGCCCTGGCCGGCCGGGCCGCTCGCGGTCGCCGCAGAGCGGCCGGAGTGACCCGGGAGCCGTCAGGTGGTGCGCCGGGTCACGAACTCGGCCAGCGCCAGCAGCCCACCCGCCGCCTCCGGGTCGGGCACGGCCCGGGCCAGTTCCTGCATGGCCCTCGCCATGCGGTCGGCCGCCTGGGCCTGCGCCCAGTCCCGGCCGCCCGCCCGCTCGACGGCAAGTGCGGTCCGTTCCAGATCCTCCCTGCCCTCCTCGTACGGCGCCGCGTAGAGCTCGGCGAGTTCGGCGGCGGCCGGGGTGCCGGAGGTGAGGCCGGCGACGACGGGCAACGACTTCTTGCGGGCGGCGAGGTCGGCGCCGGCCGGCTTGCCGGTGCGGTGCGGGTCGCCCCATGTGCCGATCACGTCGTCGATGAGCTGGAAGGCCAGCCCGGCCTCGCGGCCGAACGCGTCCAGGGCTTCGACGTCCTCGTCCGCGGCATCGGCGTACAGCGCGCCGAGGGCACAGGCGCAGCCCAGTAGGGCGCCCGTCTTGGCCTCGGCCATGGCGAGCGTCTCCGCCAGGGTGACCTCGCCCGGGGCGCGCCGCTCCATGGCCGTGTCCGCGTGCTGGCCCTCGCACAACTCCATGACGCAGTCGGCGAGCCGGGCGGCCGCCGCCGCGGACGCCGGGTGCGGGTCCGCCGCGAGCAGCCGCAGCGCCAGCGCCTGGAGCGCGTCCCCCGCGAGGATCGCGTCGGCGTCGCCGTAGACCGTCCACGCGGTCGGGCGGTGCCGCCGGGTGGCGTCCCGGTCCATCACGTCGTCGTGCAGCAACGTGAAGTTGTGGACCAGCTCCACCGCCGCCGCGGCCCGCACCGCCGCCGCCCGGGCACCGGGTCCGCCGAGCGCGGCGGCCGAGGTGAGGACGAGCGCGGGCCGGATCGCCTTGCCGGCGTTGCCGGCCGCGGGGCTGCCGTCCGCGTGCTGCCAGCCGAAGTGGTAGAGCGCGATCCGGCGCATCGAGGCGGGCAGTGACGCGATGGCGGACCGCAGTTCGGGGTCGACCGACGCCCGGGACTCCCGCAGGAGCACCGCCGCCTCCTGGCCGTCGGCCGACGCCCCCTGTCCGCCGGCCGGCACCTGCGGCTCCTCCTCCCGCTGTGCGCCGATGGCCCCGCGCCTCCCCAGTGTTCCGGTGGGACGACGCGTGCCGGTGACGCCGTGCGGAGCTTCCGTCATGGACTCCCCTCCCGCGTCCGTCCACCGTCCGTACCCCCGGGGTGTACCCGCCCGCCAGGACGGGGACACGGCGTTCGGGAGACTGGCGTCACTGCCAGCGGCCGATCTCGACGTTCTCCAGAACTCCGAGCGCGTCCGGGACCAGGACCGCGGCCGAGTAGTAGGCCGTGACCAGGTACTTGATGATGGCCTGCTCGTTGATGCCCATGAAGCGCACCGACAGACTCGGCTCGATCTCGTCCGGGATGCCGGTGGCCCGCAGGCCGATGACACCCTGGTCCTGCTCACCGGTACGCAACGCGATGATGGACGACGTGCGGGCCTCGGTGACCGGAATCTTGTTGCACGGGTAGATCGGCACCCCGCGCCAGGTCGGGATGCGGTTGCCGGCGATGTCGATCGTCTCGGGGACGAGTCCCCGCCGGTTCAGCTCGCGGCCGATGGCGGCGATGGCCTTCGGGTGGGCGAGGAGCATCTTGGTGCCGCGCCGGCGGCTCAGCAGCTCGTCCAGGTCGTCCGGGCCGGGCACGCCGTCGTGCGGCTGGATGCGCTGGTCGTACTCGCAGTTGTGCAGCAGGCCGAACTCGCGGTTGTTGACGAGTTCGTGCTCCTGACGCTCCCTCAACGCCTCCACGGTCAGGCGGATCTGCTGTTCCGTCTGGTTCATCGGCTGGTTGTAGAGGTCGGCCACGCGCGAATGGATGCGCAGCACGGTCTGGGCGACACTCAGCTCGTACTCACGGGGCCGGGCCTCGTAGTCGACGAAGGTGTGCGGGATGTCCGGCTCGCCGCTGTGGCCGGCGGAGAGGTCGATCGCCTTCTCGCCGTGCCGGTTGGTGGGCTGGTCGGGAAGCGAGCGCCGCTCCGCCAGGTGCGCGTGCAGGGAATCCGCGCGCTCCGCGACCTGCTCCACCTCCTGCCGGGGCAGGACGAGCACCGTGCAGGCGGTGACCGTACGGGCGGTGTACTCCCAGATGGCGTCCGAGTCGAGCAGCGCCTCGTCGCCGAAGTAGGCGCCGTCGGCGAGGACGCCGAGCACCGCGTCGTCGCCGTAGGGGCCGGTGCCGACCTTCTCCACCTTGCCGTGCGCCAGCAGGTAGACCTCGTCGGCGCGGCCACCGAACGACGCGATCACCTCTCCGGGGCCGAACTCCCGTTGCTCACAGCGCTGCGCGAGCTCCGAGAGCACCTCCTCGTCCTCGTATGACCGCAGGGCCGGCAGCTCGCCCAGTTCCGCGGGGATGACCTCGACGCGGTCGCCGGTCTTCACGAACGTCACCCTGCCGTCACCGACGGCGAAGGTCATACGCCGGTTCACCCGGTACGTACCGCCCTGGACGTCCACCCAGGGGAGCGTGCGCAGCAGCCAGCGGGAGCTGATCTCCTGCATCTGAGGAACGGACTTGGTCGTGGTGGCCAGGTTCCGCGCGGCCGCCGTGTCCAGACTCTGCTGCGGCCTGGTCTGCTCGGTGCGGACCTCTTCGCCTACCGACATAAGGAATTGCCCTCCCGGTCATGCCGGACGGCTGCGCCCGGCATCGATGTGCGTGGACCAGCCTTCCTCACCGAGCGTGCCGATGGTATTACCCGAAAGAGCGGGAATGGATCACCCGCGGCCAGGGCAGGCATGGGGGCTCGTTTCAACGTCTCGGCACCTTGTCCGGCCCCGCGCAGGGTTGTTGACGGGGATGGATTTGTCCGGATCGAATCGCACACAGGCCGAACAAGTACTAGAAAGCGCTCCGTTTCGGTACAAGCACCGTAGAAGGCGAACGCGCCGAGCGGTCGTCGCGCAGAGTGAAGGAGCCGACCGTGGCCTCACCCATGTCCGCGAGCAGTTTCATCAGGGCACTGAAGGCGGAGGGGCTCACCGTCGTCGAGGTCGGCGACTGGCGGGACCACAACCGCAACCACAAGGGCCCCTGGGGGCCCGTGCACGGCGTGATGATCCACCACACGGTCACCAAGGGCAGCGCGCGGACGGTGGACCTCTGCCGCAGGGGTTACGCAGGCCTGCCCGGGCCCCTGTGCCACGGGGTGATCACCAAGGACGGCAGGGTCCACCTGGTCGGGTACGGCCGGGCCAACCACGCGGGGCTCGGTGACGACGACGTCCTGCGCGCGGTGATCGCGGAGAAGGGGCTGCCGCGGGACAACGAGGCGAACACCGATGGCAACCGGCACTTCTACGGCTTCGAGTGCGAGAACCTGGGCGACGGCCTCGATCCCTGGCCCGCGGCGCAGCTGGAGGCGATCGAGCGGGCCGCCGCCGCGGTCTGCCGCCACCACGGATGGAACGAACGCTCCGTGATCGGCCACCTCGAATGGCAGCCGGGCAAGGTGGACCCGCGGGGGTTCACGATGGCCTCGGTGCGGGGCCGGATCCGGGACCGGCTGAAGTGACGTGTCCGCCACCGTGCGGCGGCGTGACAATGGCCGGATGACCGGCACCCGCGACCTCACCGCCCTGCGGCCCCGCCTGCCCTCGCCCCTGCAGGAGATCCGCGACGGACGTTTCGAGCGTCACGGTGTCCGCCTGCTGCTGAAGCGGGACGATCTGATCCACCCGGAGCTGATCGGCAACAAGTGGCGCAAACTCGCACCGAATCTCGCCACGGCGGCGGACCGCACCGTCGTCACGTTCGGCGGCGCCTACTCCAACCACCTGCGCGCCACGGCCGCCGCCGGCCGGCTGCTGAACCTGTCCACGGTGGGCGTCGTGCGCGGCCAGGAGCTGGCGGGCCTGCCGCTCAACCCCTCGCTGGCCCGGTGTGCGGCCGACGGCATGCGGCTGCACTTCGTCGACCGCTCCACGTACCGCCGCAAAGCCGAGGCGGAGACCCTGGGGGCCCTCCTGCGCGCGGTGGACGCCGAGGACGCGGTCGTCGTCCCCGAGGGCGGCAGCAACGCGGAGGCCGTCCGCGGCTGCCGGGCGCTCGGCGAGGAACTGGGCGGGCACGCCGACGTGGCCGCGCTCGCCTGCGGCACCGGCGGCACGCTCGCCGGACTGGCCGCCGGCCTGCCCCGGGGAAGGCGGGCGCTCGGGATCCCCGTCCTCAAGGGCGGCTTCCTGACCGACGACGTACGGCGGCTCCAGATCCAGGCCTTCGGCGGGCTCCGGGGCACCTGGAGCCTCGACGACCGCTTCCACTGCGGCGGCTACGCCCGCACCACTCCCGAGGTCGACTCCTTCGCCGAGGACTTCGAACGCCGCCACGGGCTCCCTGTGGAGCGCCTCTACGTCGCCAAGATGCTGCACGCCCTGCTCGCCCTCACCCAGGAGGGCGGTTTCCCTCACGGGACGACCCTGGCGGCGGTCGTCACCGGGCGGCCCTTCCCCTGAGCCGGCCGGCGGGCCGGCACGAGCGCGCGCCGCGTGGACGACCGATGCGGGGAGACACCTCTAGGCCGTCTCCCGGTAGGCCGCCGCCTCCTCCAGGTCCAGCCGGCGCAGCAGGGTCCGGAGCATCTCGTCGTCGATGTGGCGGCCGTCGCGCAACCGGACGAAGACCTCGCGTTCGGCGCCGATCATTTCCCGGGACAGCCGGCGGTAGGTGTCGTCCACGGTCTCCCCGGTGACGGGGTTGGCCTGCCCGAGCCGTTCCCAGACGGCGTTGCGGCGGCGTTCCAGCACCGTGCGGAGACGGTCGGCGAGCGGGGCGGGCAGGAGGTTGCGCTCGTCCGCGAGGAGTTCGTCCAGGCGCTGCTCGGCGGCACGGGAGGCCTGCGCCTGGGCGTTGGCCTCCGCGAGCGTCTCGGCCTGCACGTCGTGCGCGGGGAACTCCAGCAGGCGGATCAGCGGCGGCAGGCTGACGCCCTGGACGACCAGAGTGCCGATGACCGTGGTGAAGGTGAGGAACAGGATGAGGTTGCGCCCGGGGAAGGGCTCGCCGCCGTGCACGGTGAGCGGGATGGAGAAGGCGATCGCCAGCGAGACCACGCCGCGCATCCCGGCCCAGCCGATCACGAACGGTCCCTTCCAGGAGAGGCCACCCTCGCGCGCGCGTACGCGTGCCGACAGCCGCGGCAGGAAGGTCGCCGGGTAGACCCAGGCGAACCGGGCGACGGCCACCACCAGGAAGACGGCGACCGCGTACCAGGCGGCGTCGACTCCTTCGTACTCGCCGAGTCCCTTGAGGACGACGGGGAGCTGGAGTCCGATCAGGGCGAACACGGCCGACTCCAGGACGAACGCGACCATCTTCCACACCGCCTCCTCCTGGAGGCGGGTGGCGAAGTCGACCTCCCACGCGCGGTGGCCGAGATGGAGCGCGACGACCACCACCGCGAGCACCCCGGACGCGTGCACCTGCTCCGCCACCGCGTAGGCGACGAACGGGATGAGCAGGGAGAGCGTGTTCTGCAGCAGCGCTTCCTTCAGGTGCGTGCGCAGCCAGTGGATCGGCACCATCAGCACCAGGCCCACGCCCACGCCGCCCACCGCCGCGACCAGGAACTCGCCGATGCCGCCCGCCCAGGTCGCGCCCTCGCCGACGGCCGCCGCCAGCGCCACCTTGAAGGCGGTGATCGCGGTGGCGTCGTTCACCAGGGACTCGCCCTGGAGGATGGTCGTGATCCGGGACGGCAGGCCCACCCGGCGCGCGACCGCCGTCGCCGCGACGGCGTCCGGCGGCGCCACCACCGCACCGAGCACCAGCGCGGCGGTCAGCGGCAGACCCGGCACGATCAGGTACGCGGCGCAGCCGACGACGAGGGTCGCGAAGAGCACGTAGCCCACGGAGAGCAGCGCCACGGGCCGTACCTGCGCCCGCAGGTCCAGGTAGGAGCTGTCGATGGCCGCCGTGTGCAGCAGCGGGGGCAGCAGCAGGGGCAGGACGATGTGCGGGTCGAGGGTGTAGTCGGGCACTCCGGGGAGGTAGCTCACCGCCAGACCCACCGCGACCAGCAGCAGCGGTGCGGGCACCGGCACGCGCCGCCCCACCGCGGCGATCGCGGCGCTGCCCGCCACCAGCAACAGCAGCGGCATCACGTCCATCGTCCTCGCCCACCCTCGTTTTCCGCGCGGTCGTCCGCACGCCCGTCGTAACCTGGCAATCATGAAACAGTGCACGCACGCCGACGCGCTGCCCCACCCGGAGCCGGAGCCGCGCAGCCGGACCTGCCCGGAGTGCCTGGCCGAGGGCACGGACCCGGTGCAGCTGAGGCTGTGCCTCGACTGCGGGCACGTCGGCTGCTGCGACTCCTCACCGAGGCGGCACGCCACGGCGCACCACAGGGAGACCGGCCACCCGGTGATGCGCACCTTCGAGCCCGGGGAGAACTGGCGCTGGTGCTTCGTCGACCACGTACTCGTGTGACCTCGCCCCGGGACGGTTCGACCGTCTGAGGCCTGGGTACGTCAACCCGGCGCGCGCTCTTCCGATTTGGGCCCGCCGAACCCCTAGCCACTGTGCGTGTTCATGTGTTTACTATGAGTGACAGTGCGGGGTTGGGGTCTCGGGGACAGGAAAGTTCGGAGCGCGATAACGTCACCGCTGAACCACGTGTCGCGTTACCCCGAGGGCGATCCTCGGCCCGGTAACGCTTGTACCACCTTGGAGGTGAGGGTGTCCCAGATCGCAGGCGAGCCCGCGACCCAGGACTTCGTCGAAGTCCGGCTGCCGGCCGCGGGTGCCTACCTGTCGGTGCTGCGTACGGCGACGGCCGGCCTCGCAGCCCGTTTGGACTTCACCCTCGACGAGATCGAGGACCTGCGCATCGCAGTCGACGAGGCCTGCGCGATCCTGCTGCAGCAGGCCGTGCCCGGCTCGGTGCTCAGCTGTGTCTTCCGCCTCGTCGACGACTCGCTCGAGGTCACCGTCTCGGCGCCGACCACGGACGGCCACGCCCCCTCGCGGGACACCTTCGCGTGGACCGTGCTCTCCGCCCTCGCGGGCAAGGTCTCCTCGGCCGTGGACGAGGACAGAACCGTTTCGATCAGCCTCTACAAACAGCGCGGCGCGGGACCCGGGCCGGCGTGAGGAACGGGGACGGGCCGGTGCGGGACGAAGAGCGCGGTACACGGGAGCTGCCGGCCGAGGGCACACGTTCTCAGAACGAGGCCCGGCGGATGGCGGACGGCATCGACGGCATCCCCGATCAGGCCCGGCCGCATCCGGAGGACGAGACCTCGCCCGGGGCCGTCGTCCCCGGTGACGGGCAGCGGACCGGGGACACCCCCGTGCGGCCCGTCCGAGCGGAGGCGAGGGCTCGGGAAAGGGCGACGGGCGGGACGATGAGCGAGCACGAGCGACACTCCGAGGACGGCGCACCGGCTGCATGGGGCACCCGGGGCACGCGGCACGACCCGCAGGACCGCAGCGGAGCGCGTCTCCTGTTCGCCGAGCTGCGCACCCTGACCAAGGACAGCCCCGAGTACGCGGAGCTGCGCAATCGGCTGGTCCGCATGCACCTGCCGCTCGTCGAGCACCTCGCTCGCCGCTTCCGCAACCGCGGGGAGCCCCTGGACGACCTCACCCAGGTCGCCACGATCGGACTGATCAAGTCGGTCGACCGCTTCGACCCGGACCGCGGGGTGGAGTTCTCCACGTACGCGACCCCGACGGTCGTCGGCGAGATCAAGCGGCACTTCCGGGACAAGGGCTGGGCGGTGCGGGTCCCGCGCCGTCTCCAGGAGCTGCGGCTGGCCCTGACGACGGCCACGGCGGAGCTCTCACAGCTGCACGGACGCTCCCCCACGGTCCACGAACTCGCCGAGAAGCTGGCGATCTCGGAGGAGGAGGTCCTGGAAGGCCTGGAGTCGGCCAACGCGTACTCCACGCTCTCCCTGGACGTCCCGGACACCGACGACGAGTCCCCGGCGGTCGCGGACACCCTGGGCGCGGAGGACGAGGCCCTGGAGGGCGTCGAGTACCGGGAGTCGCTCAAGCCGCTGCTGGAGGACCTGCCGCCGCGGGAGAAGCGCATTCTGCTGCTGCGCTTCTTCGGCAACATGACCCAGTCGCAGATCGCGCAGGAGGTCGGCATCTCGCAGATGCACGTGTCGCGCCTGCTGGCCCGCACGCTGGCCCAGTTGCGCGAGAAGCTGCTGGTCGAGGAGTAGTCGTCCGCGCCCGGGAGCGCCGGGCGGCGGTCGCGCCCGGTCGCCGCCGCAGGGACGCTCTACTTCCCGGCGCCGCCGGGTCCGCGGATGCCGAGGGCCTGGGTGGTCGTGGGGTTCACGAGCAGCACCAGCGCCGTGACGGCCACGACGCCGAGCACGATGCCCGCCGGGATGGCCACGCTGTCGGCCTGCAGCAGGTTGTAGGCCACGGGCAGCGCCATGATCTGCGTGATGACGGCGGGACCCCGGCTCCACCCCCGCCGCGCGATCAGCCCGCGGGCGGCGAGCAGCGGCAGCAGGGCGAGGACGATCAGGGTGACGCCGCCGGTGAGGGCCGAGGTCCGGTCGTCGGGGTGGCCCGTGAGACCGCCCACGAGCATCCAGGCGCCGCCGACGACGAGCGCCAGGCCCTCCAGTGCGGCCAGCGCGGCCGCGGCGGTCAGCCGGCCGGGGCGGGGGCCGTGCTCCTCGGCGGTTTCGGGGCTGGGGTTCTGCTCACTGCTCACCCCTGAAGGGTAGCCCTCGGTACGCCGGCGCCCGTGCGCGCGCCCCGTGCGTCACCGGCGCCCGTGGGCCCGCACGGATCCCACCTCGGACTGGGCCGGGTACCCCCCAGTAGGTACCCTGCAGACCATGCGTGCACTTCTCGTGGTCAATCCGGCGGCAACCACCACGAGTGCGCGTACGCGCGACGTGCTGATCCACGCGCTCGCGAGCGAGATGAAGCTGGAGGCGGTGACCACCGAGTACCGCGGCCACGCGCGCGACCTCGGCCGGCAGGCGGCGCAGAGCGACGACATCGAGCTGGTGGTCGCCCTCGGCGGCGACGGCACGGTGAACGAGGTCGTCAACGGACTGCTGCACGCCGGCCCCGCCCCCGGGCAGCTGCCCCGTCTCGCCGTGGTCCCCGGCGGTTCCACCAACGTCTTCGCCCGCGCCCTCGGCCTGCCCAACCACGCGGTCGAGGCCACCGGCGCCCTGCTGGACGCCCTGCGCGAGGGCAGCGAGCGGACCGTCGGGCTGGGCCTGGCCTCGGGCACGCCGGGCTCGGAGGACGAGTCGGTGCCGTCCCGCTGGTTCACCTTCAACGCCGGGCTCGGCTTCGACGCCGGCGTGGTCGGCCGCGTGGAGCAGCACCGCGAGCGCGGCAGGAAGTCGACACACGCCCTCTACGTCCGCCAGGTCGTGCGCGCACTCATCGGCGAACCTCACCGCCGCAGCGGGACGATCACCCTGGAGCGGGCGGGCGAGGACCCGGTCACCGATCTGGTGCTGTCCATAGTCTCGAACACCTGCCCCTGGACGTTTCTCGGCAATCGCCCCATCTATGCGTCACCTAAGGCCTCGTTCGATACCGGGCTCGACGTCTTCGGTCTCAGCCGTTTGTCCACGGGCGCGGTTGCCCGGTATGGCACCCAGTTGCTCACTTCGTCCCCCGAGCACGGACCCCGGGGCCGGCACGCCGTCTCCCTGCACGACCTGACCGGCTTCACCTTGCATTCGAAGGTCCCGCTCCCCCTCCAGATGGACGGTGACCACCTGGGGCTGCGAACCAGCGTGACGTTCACAGGCGTACGCCGTGCACTGCGTGTGATTGTGTGAGCAGAAGCGGCGAAAGTCCTTTCACTCGAACGTTTAGACCAGGGTCCACCCCATGGAAGTACGGCTGTGACCTAGTCGACACCGAAGAATCAAAAAAAACTTTCCGGAAGGGGTTGTATCCGCCGCCGAGGTTTGCGAGTCTCTTCTTGGCGATCGGGACGGCCCGCAACACCAGCCTCCACAGATCACCGGAACCCCTCTTCACATCACAGGACCACGCCGGGCAACCTGGCGGTAGGCCCTTCCCTTGTTGAGGGTTTCGTGAAAGCGTTCACATTCACAAGCATCCCGCATGTAATACCAAGGAGAGGTAGCAGCCATGGACTGGCGTCACCGCGCCGTTTGCCGCGAAGAAGACCCCGAGCTCTTCTTCCCCATCGGCAACACCGGTCCCGCGCTGCTGCAGATCGAGGAAGCCAAGGCCGTCTGCCGTCGCTGCCCTGTCATGGAGCAGTGCCTGCAGTGGGCGCTCGAGTCCGGTCAGGACTCCGGCGTCTGGGGTGGACTCAGCGAGGACGAGCGCCGCGCAATGAAGCGCCGCGCCGCCCGCAACCGGGCTCGTCAGGCTTCCGCCTGACCATCCACCCCTGCTGACAGCCTGAGCTTGGCGGCGCGTACAGCGAGTACGCCACCCCCGCTCCCGAGCCGCAGCGCGCAGGACCCGATGCGCAGATGCATCGCACGAGCACTGGCCTCGGACCTTCACCGGTCCGAGGCCTTTTGCCGTCCGGAGTCCGGTGCTGTCCGGAGTCCGGTCCCGGTCTCGCGCCGGCCGGTCCTCCCTCGTCCTCCCCCGCGTCCCCTCTTCCCTGCTCCGCCTATTTCGCCGCGGGCACCGGGATGTCGAGGATCACCCGGGTGCCGCGGTCCGGGGCCGGGACCATGTCGAAGGAGCCGCCCAGCTCACCCTCCACCAGGGTGCGGACGATCTGCAGGCCGAGGTTGCCGGAGCGGTGCGGGTCGAAGTCCTCGGGCAGGCCGACGCCGTCGTCCTGGACGGTGACCAGCAACCGCGCCTCCTTCGTCGTACCGCCGCGGACCGCGGAGACCTCGACCGTGCCGGTGTCGCCCTCACGGAAGCCGTGCTCCAGGGCGTTCTGCAGAACCTCGGTCAGGACCATCGACAGCGGAGTCGCCACCTCGGCGTCCAGGATGCCGAAGCGTCCGGAGCGCCGGCCGGTGACCTTGCCCGGCGAGATCTCCGCCACCATCGCCAGCACGCGATCGGCGATCTCGTCGAACTCCACCCGCTCGTCCAGATTCTGGGACAGCGTCTCGTGCACGATCGCAATCGATCCGACCCGGCGCACGGCCTCTTCCAGTGCCTCGCGCCCCCGGTCGGACTCGATGCGCCGGGCCTGGAGGCGCAGCAGGGCCGCCACCGTCTGGAGGTTGTTCTTCACCCGGTGGTGGATCTCCCGGATGGTGGCGTCCTTGGTGATCAACTCACGTTCACGGCGGCGCAGTTCCGTGACGTCGCGCAGGAGCACCAGTGAACCGATGCGCGTGCCCTTGGGCTTGAGGGGGATGGCGCGGAACTGGATCACCCCGTCGTGCGCCTCGATCTCGAACTCGCGGGGCGCCCAGCCGCTGGCCATCTTGGCGAGCGCCTCGTCCACGGGACCGCGGGAGGGAGCGAGTTCGGCGGTGGTACGGCCGAGGTGGTGGCCGACCAGGTCGGCGGCGAGACCCATGCGGTGGTACGCCGACAGGGCGTTCGGCGAGGCGTACTGGACGATGCCGTCCCCGTCGACCCGGATCAGGCCGTCGCCCACGCGGGGCGAGGCGTCCATGTCGACCTGCTGGTTCTCGAACGGGAAGGCACCGGCCGCGATCATCTGGGCGAGGTCCGAGGCGCTCTGGAGGTACGTGAGTTCCAGACGGCTCGGCGTGCGCACGGTGAGCAGGTTGGTGTTGCGGGCGATGACGCCGAGGACGCGCCCCTGCCGCCGCACGGGAATGGACTCGACGCGGACCGGGACCTCCTCGCGCCACTCCGGATCGCCCTCGCGCACGATCCGGCCCTCGTCCAGGGCGGCGTCGAGCATGGGGCGCCGGCCGCGCGGGACGAGATGACCCACCATGTCGTCCTGGTAGGAGGTCGGCCCGGTGTTGGGGCGCATCTGGGCGACCGAGACGTAGCGTGTGCCGTCGCGGGTGGGGACCCACAGGACCAGGTCGGCGAAGGAGAGGTCGGAGAGAAGCTGCCACTCCGAGACCAGCAGGTGGAGCCACTCGAGGTCGGAGTCGTCGAGCGCTGTGTGCTGGCGTGCGAGTTCGTTCATGGAGGGCACGTGGCCGAGCGTACCTGGCGGTACGGACAGCGATCGAAACCAGCCGGATGCCGTCGGCCCGGGCCCCGGAAACGGCCCCGGAGACACCCGCGGGCCGCGGCGCCTGAGAGGGACCCTCAACCCTCCCGGCACCGCAGCCCGGAGCAACAACGGCCGTGGGGTGTGCGGTCCCGGTCGGCCGAAGGATGAGGAGCCGGGGCAGTCAGGGCAGAGAGCACCGGTTCCTCGGTCCGCCCTCCTGTGCGGGGAAGGCGGAAGTCTGACGATCACCTTGCGTGAGCATTCCGGTAAGTGTCACCCGTTGCCATTGTGGACTAGACCACTCACCGTGTCCATGCGAGGGACGCCGTTCGTTCTTGTCATGCCCTGCCGGCCACTCGGTCACCCGAGTGCCCGGCAGAAGCCTAACCCTGTTGGCTCACACGCGGGGCCAGGCAGCCAGGGCAATTTCCGCGAGCGCCTCCAGATCCGCCCGGCTCGCGCCGTCGCGCGCCTGCTGGGACATGCCCTGGATCATCGCGCCGACGTACCGGGCGAGCGCCGGGGCGTCGGTGCCCGGCGGCAGCACGCCCGCGGCCACGTCGGCCGCGATCCGGTCCTCGATCGCGGTGATGTTGGCATTGCGCCGCTCCCGGAGGGCCTCCCCGACCTCGGGCGTCGAACAGTTGGCGGCCGCGTGGATGACGAGGCAGCCGTGCGGCCGGCCCGGGACGGTGTACTCGACGGCGGCCTCGCGCAGCATCCGCTCCACCCCGGCACGCGCGGTCGGCTCCTCGTCGAAGGCACGGGCGCCGAAAGCGCCGTACCGCACGCCGTACTCCTGGACGACCTCGTCGAAAAGCGTGCGCTTGTCGCCGAAGGCGGCGTACAGGCTCGGGGCGCCGATGTCCATGACCCGGGTGAGGTCGGACACGGAGGTGGCCTCGTAACCGTGCTCCCAGAAGGCCATCAGCGCCTTCTCCAGGGCCGTCGCCCGGTCGAAGGAGCGGGGACGGCCGCGGGTCCTGGCCACACCTTTTCGCGCGGGCGCCTCCGCCCGTTCGCTCTGCTCGCTGCTCACCATGGAGTGCATTTTATAGCGGGCACTAGAGATATGACGCGGGGGTGCTGTACGGTCATTTCTGTAGCGACCACTAGGAAAAAGCGAAGGGGGGCGTCCCATGGGCGTGCTCACCGGCAGGACGGCACTCGTCACGGGCGCGAGCAGGGGCATCGGACGGGGCATCGCCGAGCGGCTGGGACAGGACGGCGCACGCGTCGCGGTGCACTACGGCAGGAACGAGGCGGCGGCGAAGGAGACGGTCGCCGCGATCGAGGCGGCCGGCGGCTCGGCGTTCGCGCTCCGGGCCGATCTGAGCGCCTCCGGGGCGGCGGAGTCCCTGTGGGAGGAGTTCGACCGGCACGCCGACGGACTGGACATCCTGGTGAACAACGCCGGGATCGGGAACACGCGTCCCATCGGGGAGATAGGGGAAGCCGAATACGACGCGGTTTTCACCGTCAACGTGAAGGCGCCGTTCTTCATCCTCAAGCACGGCATGGGCCGGCTGCGCGACGGCGGCCGGGTCATCAACGTCTCCTCGGGGCTGGCCCGCACCGCGGTCATGCCGGACAACATGGCGTACTCGATGACGAAGGGCGCGCTGGACGTGTTCTCGCGCGACCTCTCCAAGGTGCTGGGCGCCCGCGGCATCACGGTGAACTCGGTGGCGCCCGGCATCATCGAGACCGACAACACGGCGGAGTTGCTGCACGGGAGCGCGGACGGCTGGGACCGGGCGGCGGCTCTGTCCGCGCTGGGCGGGGTCGGCGCTCCGGCCGAGGTGGCCGACGTGGTGGCGTTCCTCGCCTCGCACGCGGGACGGTGGGTCACGGGGAGCTGGGTGGACGCGACAGGCGGTTCGCTGACGTGAGGCAGCCACTCACCCGGCCGGTTCGACGCGCTCGTGAGGCCCAGCTCTGTTAGATTGGTCTAAACCACATAGGGCCCCACACAGCCAGTCCCGGACCCCGGGTGAGTCCTCTCTTCGAAACGGCAGGCAAGCGTGGAAGTTGTCATCGTTCCCGACGCCGAGGCAGGCGGCGAGCTGATAGCCGAGGCCATGGCGCAGCTGCTCCGGCGCAAGCCCGACGCCCTGCTCGGGGTGGCCACCGGTTCCACGCCGCTGCCCGTGTACGAGGCACTGGCGGCCAAGGTGCGCTCGCGTGCCGTGGACACCGCGCGGGCGCGGATCGCCCAGCTCGACGAGTACGTGGGGCTGCCCGCGGAGCACCCCGAGTCGTACCGCTCGGTGCTGCGGCGGGAGGTGCTCGAACCGCTGGGACTCGGCATGGACGCCTTCATGGGCCCGGACGGCACGGCCACCGACGTCCAGGGGGCGTGCGAGGCGTACGACGAGGCACTGGGCCGGGCCGGCGGAGTCGATCTCCAGCTGCTGGGGATCGGGACCGACGGGCACATCGGCTTCAACGAGCCGTGCTCCTCGCTCGCGTCGCGGACCCGGATCAAGACGCTCACCGAGCAGACCCGCGTCGACAACGCGCGCTTCTTCGACGGTGACATCGAGCAGGTCCCGCACCACGTGATCACGCAGGGTATCGGCACCATCCTCGAGGCCCGGCACGTGGTGCTGCTGGCCACCGGCGAGGGCAAGGCGGACGCGGTCGCGGCGAGTGTCGAGGGTCCGGTGGCTGCCCTGTGCCCGGCCTCCGCACTCCAGCTCCACCCGCATGCCACGGTCGTCGTCGACGAGGCCGCCGCCTCCAAGCTGAAGCTCGCCGACTACTTCCGGCACACGTTCGCGCACAAGCCGGACTGGCAGGGCATCTGAGCGCGCCCCGGCCCGCGCGGCCACGTGCAGGCCGGTGAGGCCGGGCGGCCACGTACAGGAAGGGCGCTGGTCCCCGTCGCCATGGCGCGGCGCCCTCCGCTGCCGCTGGGGGCGGGACCCTTCGCCGTGGCCGGGAGCGGCGGCCTTCCCCACCGCCGGAAACACCGCCCTCCCCCACCGCCAGGAGCAGCGCCCCTTCCCGCGACGCCAGGAGCACCGCCCTCCCCCACCACCAAAAGCAGCGCCCCTTCCCGCGACGCCAGGAGCACCGCCCTCCCCCACCACCAGGAACAGCGCCCTCCCCACCGCCGAGGGTGTGCTCGCGTCCGCACCCGGGGGGGGCGGGCGCGAGCACACCGCGGGTGGGACCTCCCGCGTCCCCGCGGGCGGGCCCTCCCGGTGTCCGTGCGAGGACCCGCCGGCCGAGCCCTCACCGCACGACGCGGGCGCCGTGCCCCCTCGGCGAGGGGACCGGCGCCCGCGTCGTGCCGACCGGGATACGCGCTAGCCGCCCGTGACGGCCTCCGCCGCCGCCAGGCCGCAGACGCGGGCCGCGCCGTGGGTGGCCAGGTGGAGGGCCCCGCGCGGTGCGGCGCGGGGGACGCCCATCTCGACCACGATCGTGTCGGGACGGTCCGCCAGCAGGGCGTCGAGTGCGGCCGCCATCCAGGGGTGACGGTGCTCGTCGCGGACGACGGCCACGATGCGGCGCGGACCGGCCGCGGCCAGCACCTCCTTCCCCGCGTCCGGCCCGGTGAAGCTGCCGGTCTCCGTGCCGGGCAGCAGACGGAAGAGTTCGGCGGCGACGCCCCAGGGCGTCTCGTCGCCGACCGCGATGTTCGCGACGGGGGCGAGCGCGGCGACGTACGGCGGTTCGGTGAGGGGGGTGAAGCCGTCGGCGCCGGTGATCCGCAGGGCGCGTCGGGCGGCGCGCAGGCCCACGTCGCCGTCGGCACCACCCGTGGTCCGGACCGTGTCCGTCCGGCGGGCCGCGGTCCAGCCGGCCAGGGCGCGGACCCGTTGCGCCGCGTCGGCCAGGCGGTCCTCGGGCAGCTCGCCCGAGCGGACGGCCGCGACCAGGGCGTCGCGCAGCCGTCGTACGGTCTCCTCGTCGGCCAGCCCGCCGCCCACGCAGATCGCGTCGGCGCCCGCCGCGATGGCCAGGACGCTGCCGCGTTCGATGCCGTACGTGGCCGAGACGGCGCGCATCTCCATACCGTCGGTGACGATCAGGCCTTCGTAGCCCAGCTCGCCGCGGAGCAGCTCGGTCAGGATGCGCCGGGACAACGTCGCGGGCCGGTCCGGGTCCAGGGCCGGGACCAGGATGTGCGCGCTCATCACCGCGCGGCTGCCGGCGGCGATGGCGGCGCGGAACGGGAACAGGTCGCGTTCGGCCAGCACGTGGGCGTCCACGTCGATGCGCGGCAGGGCCTGGTGGGAGTCGACGGCGGTGTCGCCGTGCCCGGGGAAGTGCTTGGTGCAGGCGGCCACGCCCACCGACTGAAGACCGGTGACGTAGGCGGCGGTGTGCCGGGCGACCAGGTCGGTACCGGCCCCGAAGGACCGCACCCCGATGACCGGGTTGTCCGGGTTGGAGTTCACGTCGGCGGACGGGGCCCAGTTGAGGTTCACCCCGCAGGCCGCGAGCCGGCGGCCCAGTTCCGCGGCCACCTCCCGGGTCAGTCCGACGTCGTCCACCGCGCCGAGGGCGAGGTTGCCGGGGAAGGAGGAGCCGGTGCGCACCTCCAGGCGGGTGACGTCGCCGCCCTCCTCGTCGATGGCGACCAGCACGTCCTCGCGTTCGGCGCGCAGCTGGGCGGTGAGGGCGGCCAGTTGTCCGGCCGAGGCGATGTTGCGCCCGAACAGGCCGACGGAGGCCAGCCCCTCGCCGAGGCTGCGCAGCAGCCAGTCGGGGGCGGTGGTGCCGGTGAAACCGGGCTGGAGGACGGTCAGCGCGTCGCGCGTGAGCGTGTCGGTGCCGCTGGCGATTGTCGTCATCGGGTGGCGTTATCCCTTCACGGCGCCGGCGGTCAGGCCACTGACGGCCTTGCGCTGCAGGAAGACGAAGAGGATCAGGATCGGGATGGCGAAGAGCGACGAGGCGGCCATGGTCGCGCCCCAGTTGTCGCCGAAGACGGTCTGGAAGCTGGTCAGCCACAGCGGCAGGGTCTGGGCCTCGGCCTCCTTGTTGACGACCAGGACGAGGGGCAGCTCGTTCCAGGCGGTGATGAAGCCGAACATCGAGGTGGACATCAGGCCCGGGGCGAGCAGCGGCAGGATGATCCGGCGGAACGCCTGGGCCCGGGTGCAGCCGTCGACCAGCGCGGACTCCTCCAGCTCCCTCGGCACGGCGGCCACGAAGCCGCGCAGCGTCAGGATGGTGAAGGGCAGGATCATCATCATGTAGAAGAGGGTGAGCGGCACCAGGCTGTTCAGCATGGACGCGTCGCGCACGATCATGTAGATCGCGATGACCATGACTTCCCAGGGCGCCATCTGGGCGAGCATGAAGCCGACGATGAAGCCGCGCCGCCCCCTGAACCGCATCCGTGCCAGGGCGAACGCCCCGGCCAGCGCGATGACCAGCGAGAAGACGACCGCGCACACGGTGACGACGAGCGAGTTGGTGACGTACGTCCAGAAGTGGTCGGCGTCGACCGCGGTCCTGAAGTGCTCGAAGGTGACGTCGGTCGGGAACCAGACCGGGTCCTCCGAGATGATGTCGCCGGTCGGTTTGAAGGCCGTGGCGAACATCCAGTAGACGGGGAAGACGAGGCCGATGAACAGGACGACGGCCGTGGCGTTGGGCCACAGGCGGCCGAAGAGCGAGCGCTTCACAGCTCGTCCTCCTCTTGCTTGAGCACAATCCTGAGGTAGTAGGCGGTCAGGCCGAGCAGGATCAGGATGGTCAGGACGGCGATCGCCGCGCCCATGCCGTAGTGCTGGTTGCCGACACCCTCGATGTAGGCGTAGACGGGCAGGATCTCGGTGAGACGGTCCGGGCCGCCGCCGTTGAACGTGTAGACCTGGACGAACGCCTTGAAGATCCAGATGATCTCCAGGAAGGTCGTCGCGTAGAGGAACGGCCGCAGGACGGGCAGGGTGACCGTGGTGAAGCTGCGCCAGGCGCCGGCTCCGTCGAGGGCGGCGGCCTCGTACAGCTCGCCGGAGATGGTGGTGGTGGCCGCGTACAGGTTGATCGCGACGAACGGGACGGACATCCAGACGATCAGCACGGTGACGACGAAGAAGGTCGACATCTGGCTGCCGGTCCAGCTGTAGTCGGCCATGGAGTGCCAGCCGAGCTTGTCCAGGACCCAGTTGACGACGCCGAAGCGCTGAGCGAAGAGCCACTGGTAGACGGTGGTCGCGGCGACCACCGGCATGGCCCACGCGAGGACCAGGCCGATCATCAGCACCAGCCGCATCACCCTGCCGAGGCGGGCGAGCAGCAGGCCGACGAGACCGCCCAGCACCATGGTGAGGGCGACGTTGACCGCGGTGAAGACGATCGAACGGCCGGTGACCCGCCAGAAGTCCTCGCCGGTGAGGACCTCTGTGTAGTTGTCGAAGCCGGTCCACTCGGTGACGTGCTGGATCAGCTGCGTCATGTTGAGGTTCTGGAAGGACAGCAGGGCGTCCTTCACCAGCGGCCAGCCGAGCAGGAGCACCGTGGCCGCGCAGGCGGGCAGCAGCAACAGGTACGGGACGAGCGCGCCGGCGCGCGAGGCGGCTCTCGGTTTCGGCCTGCCGGTCCCCTCGCCATCCGCCTTGCGGACGTCCGACGGGCCTGCGGGCGGCCGTTCGGTCTGCACGGTCATGCTCGCGGTCTCTCTCTTCTCGACCTGTTCAGCTCAACGCCGGGGCGGGGGCCGGTCGCGTGCCGGCCCCCGTCCCTGCTCTCACCCGGGGTTACTGCTGCTGCGCCAGGCGCTTGTTGAACTCGCCTTCGACCTGCTCCGCGGCCTCGGCGGGGGACTTGCCCTTCAGCACGGCCGTCAGGTACGTCTTGATCGGGTTGGGGTCGTTCTCGACCGCGGCCCACTCCGGGATCAGAGGCGTGGTGTCACCCCCGGAGGCGGCCGGTGCGGCGGCCTCGGCGGCGGCGTTGCCCTGCAGGTTGCCCTGGAGCGACTCCTTGTTCGGGATGACGCCGTTGGCCTTGGCCAACGCACCCTCGTACTTGTCGGACAGTGCGATCCTCAGGAACTCCTTGGCGAGGTCCTGCTTCTTGCTGCCCGCGGCGACGGCCAGGTTGGAGCCGCCGAGGAAGACGCCCTCGGGCTTGTCGGCCGTGGCACCCGGGATGGTGAAGTAGCCGAGGTCCTTCTCGATCGCCGGGTTGGTGGTGATCGCCGTGGCGCCCTCCCAGCCCATGCCGATGATGGCGCCGGTCTTGCCCTTGGCGAAGATCTCGCCCTGCTGCGGGGTGGCCTCGTCCTTGTCCTTGGGCGCCTTGGACAGGGCCTGGAACTTCTTGTAGGTCTCGGTGGCGGCGGCGATCTTCGGGTCGTCCAGGTTGGAGACGTAGGTGTCGCCGTCCTTCTTGACCAGCTCGGCGCCCTCACCGATGGCCAGGCCCACGAAGTGGTACCAGTTCTGGCCGGGCAGGTAGATCGGCTCGGCGTCGGTCTTCTCGCCGATCGTCCTGAGGGCGTCGTAGAACTCGTCGCGGGTCTCGGGCGTGTCCTTGATACCGGCGTCCGCCCAGATCTTCTTGTTGTAGATGACCACGCGGTTGACCACGAACCACGGGGCGGCGTACTGCTTGCCGTCGAAGACGGCGGACTTGTTGAGGGACTCGGACCAGTCGGTGCCGATCTCGCTCTTCAGGTCGCTCAGGTCCGCCAGGCCGCCGGTCTTGGCGTACGCCGGGGTCTGGGTGTTGCCGATCTCGAAGACGTCGGGCGGGTTCTCCTCGGAGAGGGCGGTGGTCAGCTTCTGCTGGATGCCGTTCCACTTCTGGATCTCGAACTTGACCTTGGCCTTGGTCTTCGCCTCGAACTCCTCGGCGAGGTCCGCCTGCCAGTCGTCGGGCGAGGAGCCGTCCATCACCCACACGGTGAGCGTCTCACCGGCGTATCCGTCCGCTCCGGCCTTCTTGCCGTCGTCCTCGCCGTCGCCCCCGCACGCCGCGATCGAGACCATCATGCCCGCGATACCGATCGCGGCTATCAGCTTGCGCTTCACGCCACCCTCCTCAGGGATGCCACAAAACCCCCCTGCCTCCCCGCGGTTGCTCGTCGACGCGGACCGCCCATGGGGCCGGGACCTGGACCAATGGTGTAGACCAGTACCGGGAGCTTGGCCCAGACCAATAGGGCTGTCAAGGGTGCGCAAGCACGCTCCTCCCCTCCGTGATGCGACCGAGATATGCAGGGACCTTTCATTGCGCAAGCGGCAGAACGGACGGACCGGGACCGGGTGTACCACTGCCCGCGGAACGACGTGCCGGTACGGTTCCGAACGCGCGTACCAGCGACGTCCGGCGGCGCTGTGGACTAGACCAACAAGGGGCGCGGAGGTATACAGAAGGGATCACGGAGCGTGCGGGCCCGTCCCGCGCGAAGCCGTGCCACGATGTGGGCCGTGGCCGACAAGGGATATCGGTCGCTTCGGCACCCGGAGCCGGGAAGGCAGAGCATGAGCACCGACGTCAGCAGTGCGGAGAACGAGGGTGGGGCGACCGTCCGTACCGCGCGCGTGCCCAAGTACTACCGACTGAAGAAGCACCTGCTCGACATGACCCGGACCCAGGCGCCGGGCACCCCGGTCCCGCCCGAGCGCACGCTGGCCGCGGAGTTCGACACCTCGCGCACGACGGTGCGCCAGGCCCTGCAGGAACTGGTCGTCGAGGGCCGCCTGGAGCGCATCCAGGGCAAGGGCACCTTCGTCGCCAAGCCCAAGGTGTCGCAGGCCCTGCAACTCACCTCGTACACCGAGGACATGCGGGCGCAGGGGCTCGAACCCACCTCGCAGCTGCTGGACATCGGCTACATCACGGCGGACGACCGGCTCGCCGGACTGCTCGACATCACGGCCGGCGGGCGGGTGCTGCGCATCGAGCGGCTGCGCATGGCCAACGGCGAGCCCATGGCCATCGAGACCACCCATCTGTCGGCCAAGCGCTTCCCGGCCCTGCGCCGTTCCCTGGTGAAGTACACGTCCCTCTACACGGCGCTCGCCGAGGTGTACGACGTCCACCTCGCCGAGGCCGAGGAGACCATCGAGACCTCGCTGGCCACCCCGCGCGAGGCCGGCCTGCTCGGCACCGACGTCGGTCTGCCCATGCTGATGCTCTCCCGGCACTCGCAGGACACGACGGGCCGGCCGGTGGAGTGGGTGCGCTCGGTGTACCGGGGCGACCGCTACAAGTTCGTGGCCCGGCTCAAGCGGCCCCAGGACTAGGACCGGGGCCGGGGCCGGGGCGCGTATCCGACATATTCCGGCAGCCGGGACTGCGAAGTGGCAGTTCAGGACCGATATGCGGACGAGGGGTTCCGCTCTCTCGACGCCGTCACCTACATTTCGTGCGCACTGCACCAGGTGATCAGCAAGGGGACGGAGCCACCACATGTCACAAGCCCCGGAAGTGAGCAGAGGACCGGTGGTGACACCGGTGCGCGTCGTCATCGGCCTCTGCCTTGTCGCACCGTTCGTCGCCATGCTGTGGGTCGGTTCGTACGCCAGGACGGACCCGGCCTTCATCGGCATCCCGTTCTTCTACTGGTACCAGATGGCGTGGGTGCTCATCTCCACCGTGCTCACCGTGATCGCGTACCAGCTGTGGCAGCGTGACCAGCGCGCCCGCCGGGAAGGCGGGGCCAAGTGAACGACGGCGTGAACGGCGTCGCGCTCGCCGTCTTCATCTTCTTCTTCGTCCTCGTCACCGCCATGGGCTTCCTGGCCGCCCGCTGGCGCCGGGCCGCCAACGACCAGAGCCTCGACGAGTGGGGTCTCGGCGGCCGCTCGTTCGGCACCTGGGTCACCTGGTTCCTGCTGGGCGGCGACCTGTACACGGCGTACACCTTCGTGGCCGTCCCGGCGGCGATCTACGCGGCGGGCGCGGCCGGCTTCTTCGCGGTGCCGTACACCATCCTGGTCTACCCGCTGATCTTCACCTTCCTGCCGCGGCTGTGGTCGGTCTCCCACAAGCACGGGTACGTGACGACCTCGGACTTCGTGCGCGGCCGGTTCGGCTCGAAGGGGCTGTCGCTGGCGGTCGCCCTGACCGGCATCCTGGCGACGATGCCGTACATCGCGCTCCAGCTGGTCGGCATCCAGGCCGTGCTGGACGTGATGGGCGTCGGCGGCGGCGAGGACACCAACTGGTTCGTCAAGGACCTGCCGCTGCTGATCGCCTTCGGCGTGCTGGCGGCGTACACCTACTCGTCGGGGCTGCGCGCGCCCGCGCTGATCGCGTTCGTGAAGGACACCCTGATCTACATCGTCATCGCGGTGGCGATCATCTACATCCCGATCAAGCTCGGCGGCTTCGACGACATCTTCGCCGCGGCGGGCGACAAGTTCACCGAATCGGGCAAGGGCGGGCTGGTGCCGGATCACGGCGGCCAGTGGACGTACGCCACGCTGGCGCTCGGCTCGGCGCTGGCGCTCTTCATGTACCCGCACTCGATCACCGCGACGCTGTCCTCGCGCAGCCGTGAGGTGATCCGCCGCAACACCACGATCCTGCCCCTGTACTCGCTGATGCTCGGCCTGCTCGCGCTGCTGGGCTTCATGGCGATCGCGGCCGGGGTCGAGGTGGAGAACGGGCAGCTGGCGATCCCGCAGCTGTTCGAGAACATGTTCCCGGACTGGTTCGCCGGCGTGGCGTTCGCGGCGATCGGCATCGGCGCGCTGGTCCCGGCGGCGATCATGTCGATCGCGGCCGCGAACCTCTTCACCCGCAACATCTACAAGGACTTCATCAAGCCGGACGCCACCCCGGCCCAGGAGACCAAGGTCTCCAAGCTGGTGTCCCTGCTGGTGAAGGTGGGCGCGCTGGTCTTCGTCCTGGGCATGGACAAGACGGTCGCGATCAACTTCCAGCTGCTCGGCGGCATCTGGATCCTGCAGACCTTCCCGGCTCTGGTCGGCGGACTGTTCACCCGCTGGTTCCACCGCTGGGCGCTGCTCGGCGGCTGGGCGGTCGGCATGGTCTACGGCACGGTCGCCGCGTACGGTGTCGCCTCGCCGACGCAGAAGCACTTCGGCGGCTCCTCCGACGAGATCCCCGGCATCGGCGAGATCGGCTACATCGGCCTCACCGCCTTCGTGCTGAACGTCCTGGTCACCGTGGTCCTGACCTTCGTCATGAGGGCGGTCAAGGCGCCCGACGGCGTCGACGAGACCAAGCCGGGCGACTACACGGCGGACGCGGGCGACCCGGGCGTCGAAGTGGAGCTGCCGCCGGCCACGGCGGGCACCTCGCACTGATCCCCGACAACGCGGCGGGCCGTCGGAGAAATCCGGCGGCCCGCCGCCGTACCCGTCGGGCACACTCGGCTGCATGGACTTCGTGATCCGGCAGGCGGCGACGGACGAGTACGACACCCTCGGTGAGATCACCGCGCAGGCGTATCTGCGGGACGGCCTCCTCGACTTCGGGGAGAGCGACGCGTACCTCGGCGAGCTGAGGAACGTCGCCAAGCGTGCGGCGGCCGCCGAGGTGCTGGTCGCCGCGGCGGACGGCCGGGTGCTCGGCGGCGTGACCTTCGTGCCGTCCGGCGGCCCCATGGCCGACATCGCCCGGCCGGGCGAGGCCGAGGTACGGATGCTCGCCGTCGCCCGCGAGGCACGCGGACGCGGGGTGGGCGAGGCCCTCGTACGGACCTGCGTCGACCGTGCCCGGGCCGTCGAGGGCTGCGCGCGCGTCGTGCTGTCGACCCAGCGCGCCATGCGCAGCGCCCACCGCCTCTACGAACGGATGGGCTTCGCCCGCACGCCCGACCGCGACTGGAACCCGCTGCCGGGACTCGACGGCATCACGCTCCTCACCTACGAACTGACGCTCTGACACCAGCGCCACCCCTCGGCGGCCCCTCCGCGACACAACATCTGGGGGTGCTCACCGAACGCGGCACAAGATGTATGCTCGTGCTCGCTGTCGCCGCAGGGGAATCCGGTGCGAATCCGGAACTGTCCCGCAACGGTGTACTTGTGTGTATCCGCGCGTCTCCGCACGGGTGCACACGCATGTCCAGTCCGAGGACCTGCCGACAGTGCGCCCGTGCCGTCCCGGTCCGGGTGCCTGACGTCCGGGCCTCGTGGAGTGGGCCGGTGGACGCGACGCCGTGTGCGCTCGTGAGCTGCCCCCTGCCCTCCGCCAGGCCCCGTGCCGAGCGAGGGAGTGCTCCACGTGACCATCGCGCCAGCCGATCCGGCTTCAGCGACTCCGGTGACGACTTCAGCGACCGAGGAGCCCGACGGCCCCGGTGCCGCGCTGCTGCGGACCCTGACCGAGCTGACCGCCGACCTCCCCGGCGCCGATCCCGGCCGGGTGGCCGCCGCCGCGCTGCGCGGCCGGTCCGCCCGCGCCGACGAGGCCGAGCTGCGCGAACTGGCCACCGAGGCGGCGGCCGGACTCATCTCGGAGGACCCGGTCTACTCCAGGCTGGCCGCCCGCCTGCTGACCGTCGCCATCCGCGCCGAGGCCGCCTCCCAGGGCGTCACCTCCTTCACCGGGTCGGTCGCCACCGGCCACCGCGAGGGCCTGATCGCCGACCGCACCGCCGCGTTCGTACGGCTGCACGCGGACCGCCTGGACGCGCTGATCGACCCGGCCGCCGACGACCGCTTCGGCTACTTCGGGCTGCGCACGCTGCACAGCCGCTACCTGCTCCGGCACCCGATCACCCGCAAGGTCGTCGAGACGCCCCAGGACTTCATGCTGCGGGTGGCCGCCGGACTCGCCGAGGACGACACCGCGCGTTCGGTCGACGAGGTCGCGGCCCTGTACGGGCTGATGAGCCGCCTCGACTACCTGCCCTCCTCCCCCACCCTGTTCAACTCCGGCACCCGGCACGCCCAGATGTCGTCCTGCTACCTCCTCGACTCCCCCAAGGACGAGCTGGACTCCCTCTACGACCGCCTCCACCAGGTGGCCCGCCTCTCCCAGCACGCCGGCGGCATCGGCATCGCCTACTCCCGCATCCGCTCCCGCGGCTCCCTGATCCGCGGCACCAACGGGCACTCCAACGGCATCGTCCCGTTCCTGAAGACGCTGGACGCCTCGGTCGCCGCCGTGAACCAGGGCGGCCGGCGCAAGGGCGCGGCGGCGGTCTACCTGGAGACCTGGCACGCGGACGTCGAGGAGTTCCTGGAGCTGCGGGACAACACCGGCGAGGACGCCCGCCGCACGCACAACCTGAACCTCGCCCACTGGGTGCCGGACGAGTTCATGCGCCGGGTGGACGCCGACGGCCCCTGGTCGCTCTTCTCCCCCGCCGACGTGCCCGGGCTGACCGACCTGTGGGGCGAGGAGTTCGACGCCGCCTACCGCAAGGCCGAGGCGGCGGGGCTCGCCCGCAGGACCCTTCCCGCCCGCGAGCTGTACGGCCGCATGATGCGTACCCTCGCGCAGACCGGCAACGGCTGGATGACCTTCAAGGACACCGCCAACCGCACCGCCAACCAGACCGCCGAGCCGGGCCACGTCGTCCACTCCTCCAACCTCTGCACGGAGATCCTGGAGGTCACCGACGACGGGGAGACGGCGGTCTGCAACCTGGGCTCGGTCAACCTCGGCGCGTTCGTCGACCGGGCGAGCGGCGACCTCGACTGGGAGCGCCTGGACGCCACCGTCCGCACCGCCGTCACCTTCCTGGACCGGGTCGTCGACATCAACTTCTACCCGACCGAGCAGGCGGGCCGCTCCAACGCCCGCTGGCGCCCGGTCGGCCTCGGCGCGATGGGCCTCCAGGACGTCTTCTTCCAGCTCCGCCTGCCCTTCGACTCGCCCGAGGCCAAGGCCCTCTCCACCCGCATCGCCGAGCGGATCATGCTCGCCGCGTACGAGACGTCCGCCGGCCTCGCCGAGCGCAACGGCCCGCTGCCGGCCTGGGAGAAGACCCGCACCGCCCGGGGCGTGCTGCACCCCGACCACTACGGCGTCGAGCCCGCCTGGCCGGAGCGCTGGGCGGCGCTGCGCGAGCGCATCGCCGCGACCGGCCTGCGCAACTCCCTGCTCCTCGCCATCGCGCCGACCGCCACCATCGCCTCCATCGTCGGCGCCTACGAGTGCATCGAGCCGCAGGTGTCCAACCTGTTCAAGCGCGAGACGCTCTCCGGCGAGTTCCTCCAGGTCAACTCGTACCTGGTGAACGACCTCAAGCGGCTCGGTGTCTGGGACGCCCGCACCCGCGAGGCGCTGCGCGAGGCGGGCGGCTCGGTGCAGGACTTCACCTGGATCCCCGAGGACGTCCGCGCGCTGTACCGCACCGCCTGGGAGATCCCTCAGCGCGGCCTGATCGACATGGCCGCCGCCCGCACCCCGTACCTCGACCAGGCCCAGTCGCTGAACCTGTTCCTGGAGACGCCGACCATCGGGAAGCTCTCCTCGATGTACGCGTACGCCTGGAAGCGGGGCCTGAAGACCACGTACTACCTGCGCTCCCGCCCGGCCACCCGCATCGCCCGCGCCGCCGCCCGAGCCACCGTCCCCGTGCAGGCCGCCCCGGACCCCGAAGCGGTCGCCTGCTCCCTGGAGAACCCCGAGTCCTGCGAGGCCTGCCAGTAATGACCGACAACACGAAGAACCTGCTCGACCCGGGCTTCGAGCTGACCCTCCGCCCCATGCGCTACCCGGACTTCTACGAGCGCTACCGGGACGCCATCAAGAACACCTGGCACGTCGAGGAGGTCGACCTCCACTCGGACGTCGCCGACCTCGCGAAGCTGAGCCCCATGGAGCAGCATCTGATCGGCCGGCTGGTGGCCTTCTTCGCCACCGGCGACTCGATCGTCGCGAACAACCTGGTGCTCACCCTCTACAAGCACATCAACTCCCCCGAGGCCCGGCTGTACCTGAGCCGCCAGCTCTTCGAGGAGGCCGTCCACGTCCAGTTCTACCTGACGCTGCTGGACACCTACCTGCCCGACCCGGACGACCGCGCCGCCGCCTTCGCGGCCGTGGAGAACATCCCGTCCATCCGCGAGAAGGCCGGGTTCTGCTTCAAGTGGATGGACTCGGTCGAGTCGATCGACCGCCTGGAGACCAAGGCCGACCGCCGCCGCTTCCTGCTCAATCTCATCTGCTTCGCGGCGTGCATCGAGGGCCTGTTCTTCTACGGCGCCTTCGCCTACGTCTACTGGTTCCGCAGCCGGGGCCTGCTGCACGGCCTGGCCACCGGCACCAACTGGGTGTTCCGGGACGAGACGATGCACATGTCCTTCGCCTTCGACGTCGTCGACACCGTGCGCAGGGAGGAGCCGGAGCTGTTCGACGACGCGCTCCGGCAGGAGGTCACCGACATGCTGCGGGAGGCCGTCGAGGCCGAGCTGCAGTTCGCGCGCGACCTGTGCGGCGACGGCCTCCCGGGCATGAACACCGACTCGATGCGGCAGTATCTGGAGTGCGTGGCCGATCAGCGCCTGACGCGCCTCGGCTTCGCCCCGGTGTACGGCTCCGAGAACCCCTTCTCCTTCATGGAGCTGCAGGGCGTTCAGGAGCTGACCAACTTCTTCGAGCGGCGTCCCTCGGCGTACCAGGTGGCGGTGGAGGGCACCGTCGACCTGTCCGAGGACTTCTGAGTCTCCTTCCCCGCTCCCTCGTCCTGCCGGGCCTCCCTGAGCTGACGGTCGACGCGCTTGTCGCGCACGATGCCGATCGCCGAGGGGAGGACCGTGAGGGCCAGGAGTCCGAAGGCCACGAGCATTCCGATCAGGGCTTCGATCTGGTTTCCGGTCATGACACCACTGTCGCGCCGGATGCTCCTTACCGGGAGTGGCAGGACTGCCGTAGGGCCTCGATTTCCTGCCATCCGCAGGGCACACTGGCGGCATGCTGCAGAACGTGGCCGCCGTCCTGCTCGACGGCGCGCACCCCTTCGAACTCGGCGTGGTCTGCGAGGTCTTCGGCATCGACCGCAGCGACGAGGGCCTGCCGAGGTACGACTTCGCCGTGGTCTCGGCGGAGGGCCCGTCGCTGAGCACCCACGTCGGCGGGCTCTCCGTCTCCACGCCGTACGGTCTGGACCGGCTCGAGGAGGCCGACCTGATCGCCGTACCGGCCGGAAGCGATTTCGCCCGCCGGGAGTACCCGCCCGAGCTGCTGGAGGCCCTGCGGCGGGCGGTGGACCGGGGCGCGCGGGTCCTGAGCGTGTGCTCCGGCGTGTTCGTGCTGGCCGCCGCCGGGCTGCTGGACGGACGGCGGTGCGCGGTCCACTGGCACCACGCGGCCGAGCTGAACCGCCAGTACCCGCGGGTGGCCGTCTCGCCCGACGTGCTCTACGTGGACGAGGACCCGGTGATCACCAGCGCCGGCACCGCCGCCGGCATCGACGCCTGCCTGCACCTCGTGCGCAAGGAGCAGGGCCCGGAGGTGGCCAACAGGATCGCCCGGCGCATGGTCGTGCCGCCGCACCGGGACGGCGGCCAGGCCCAGTACATCGAGCGGCCGCTGCCCCGCTCCTCCTGCGACACCGTCGGCGAGGTGCTGTCCTGGATGGAGCAGCACCTCGCCGAGGAGGTCACCGTCGACCGGCTCGCGGCCCGGGCGCGCATGTCCCCGCGCACCTTCGCCCGCCGCTTCCAGCAGGAGACGGGCACGACTCCCTACCGGTGGATGCTGCGCCAGCGCGTCCTGCTGGCCCAGCGGCTGCTGGAGGCGACGGACGAGACGATGGACGCGATCGCCCGGCGCACCGGATTCGGTACGGCGGCGGCCCTCAGGCACCAGTTCGTCAGGTCCCTGGGCACCACTCCGCACCAGTACCGGCGCACCTTCCGCGGCCCGGAGGCGGCAGCCTGAGCGTCACCGTGCCACCGGTCTGACCAGCAGGTCGTGCGGGCGGAGGGTGATGCCGACGCGGACCGCGTCGTTGGAGCCCGCCACCTGCTCGAAGCGGTACTTCGCGGCGAGGGCCGCCGTGATCAGCGTCAGCTGGGCCATCGAGAAGTGGTCGCTGGGGCACTTCCGATTGCCGACGCTGAACGGCTTCATGGCGAATTTCGGCACATCCGGGGCCCTCTCCGGAAGCCATCGGTCCGGGTCGAACTCCAGGTTGTCGGCATACGACTTCGGGTCGCGCTGGATTGCGTACGGACTGTAGATGATGTCCGACCCGGCCGGAATGCGATAGCCACCGAGTTCGGTCTCGGCCACCGCGCGCCGCGTCAATACCCACACGGCGGGACGCAAACGCATGGCCTCCATGATGACATTGTTCGTGTGCGTGAGCTCGCGGACGTCCTCGAATGCCACGGCCCGCCCGCCGGTGACCGCTTCGACTTCGTCGCGTATGCGGTCGGCATGTTCCGGGTGGTCGGCAAGTGCCTGGAGCAACCACATGACCGTGGAGGCGATCGTTTCACTGCCGGGAGTGAGTATCGCGACCACTTGGTCATGGATCTCCTGTTCCCCGATCGGATCGCCATTGTCGTCCTTCGCGTCCAGCAATGCCGTCAGCAAATCGTCCGGCTTTTGACCGGATGCGCGGCGCTCGGCGATGATCTCGTCGACGAGAAGGTGCAAATCGGCCAGCGCTTCGTTGAATGCGCGATTGGCCGGAAGCGGCAGCCGGTAGAGGGGACCCAGCGGGACGACCATCCGCCGGTACATCCCCCGGAAGACGGTGGCGAGCGCGACGCACAGCCGCTCGGCCCGCTCGTCCATGTACTGGCCGCGCAGCAGGCAGCGGGCCGCGACGCGCACGGCGACGCGGAAGGACTCGGAGGTGGCGTCGACGGTCCGCCCCGGCTGCCAGCGCTCGGCGAGGGCGTGCGCCTCCTCCTCCATGATCGGCCCGTAGGCGGGTATGGCGTCGAGCCGGAACGCCGGCTGGATGGTGCGCCGCTGACGGCGGTGGAGCGGGCCGTTGGCGGTCGCCACGCCCTCCTTGCCGAGCAGGCCCTCCAGCGACTCCCAGAGCGGACCGGCTATGTGGTAGTCGGGGCTCAGGGCCAGCGCGCCCGTGAGTTCCGGTGCGGTGACCGCGTAGACGGTCTTCGGACCGAGCTTGATGCGCACGATGTCGCCGTGGTCGCGCAGCTGGGCCATGAAGGCCAGCGGGTCGCGGGCCAGCCGCCAGCCGTGGCCGAGGAGCGGGACGCCGCCGCCCGCCACGGGCGGCTCGCCCAGCCGGGGCGCCTCGTCGGTCCGGGCCGTGGGAGGCGGGGGCGCTCCCCGTCCGGGCGGGGCCGGGGACTCGGGGGAGGACTCGACGGTCATTTCTCACCTGCCGCTTCGTTGTTGACGTACGGGGGCGTGGACCGGTCGTCCCAGCTGTCCACCATGTACCGGCCGGACTCGTGGTGGAACCAGTAGACGGAACTGAACCAGTTCCGCATATTGCCGACGTTGGCGCGCACGGCGCCGCACAGCTCCTTTCCGCGTACGGTGCCGTCGTCGAGTTCGTCGGCGAGCCGCAACGCCGCCTGTTCCACGTCGAGGAATTCGGTGATGCATTCCTCGACGCGTCGGCGGACTTCCCCGATGGATTCTTCCAGGGTCAGTCCGTGATGGGTGATGAGACTGATACCGAGATTGTGCACCTCGTCGCCCGCTATTTCCTTGGGCAGCGAGCAGAGGTCGTTGTACCAGGCGGCGAATTCCTGGCTCAGCAGCGCCGCGCGGCGGTATGCCGGGTGTTTCCTCACGGCGTCCGGCAGTTCGCAGCCCGCGCCCGGCTCCAGCAGGTCGGTCCAGATCCAGTGGGCGAAGGTGAGCCGGCGCAGTTCGAGGTACTCCTCGACACCGGGCACGATGGAGTGGGTCCGGTTGTGGAATTCCCGGTCGTACGCCTCGATCACCGCGTGGAAGTGCCGGGCGAACCGGGCGTTCCACCTCGCCGGCGGCGGCAGAAAGGCGTACAGCCGTCGCACGCTGTCGGCGAACCCGGCAACCAGTGTGTCCTCGTGGTGCAGGTGGTCCTCGGGCGAGTCGAGTGCCGTGTGCAGTTGGTCCCGCAGCCGCCGCCAGGCACCGGGACGGCCGTGGACGATGTCCCGGTCGTGCCGGTCGTCCCAGACGAAGAACCACGCGCTGTAGTCCGCGATCGCCTGCAGGACCTCGTCGGGGGCGCCCAGGTAGTACCCCGCCATGAGGTCCGTGTAGCACAGGCCGTCGGCATATTCCGCGACCTTGTCCGCCGGCATGAGCCGCTTTTCGAGCAGCCAGGTACGGGTCTTCTCCTGGAGTCTCGGCCAATACGGGTGCAGTTGCCGGGGAAATGCCGCCTCGATCACCGGAAGGCGAAGTGATGGCGGTACTGCGACCGCGGTCGGTGTCGCTGTGGTGCCGTGTGGGAAAGCATGCACGAACAAACCCCTCTCAGCCGCCGGTGGGCGCACCCCTCTCGCTGAGCGGGGTGTGCGCCGTTGCGTATCCCCGCACTTCCCATTCAGCACCACAACTGACCCCTGTGGGAACGGATTTGCTCCATTCACTCCCTCCGGCGCCGGGATTCTCCTGATGTGTGGCAGGTTCCGGCAGACGAACGGCGCCTGCTCGGGGGAGACCCGAACAGGCGCCGTGCGCACGGAGAGGGGTGGCCGGTGAGGCGGTGTCAGTCGTTGGCGACCACGGGGTAGCGCGGCTCGTTCTCGGCCATCTGCCGCAGCGCGTCCTTGCGTTCTCGCTTGGAGAGCCGGTCGATGTACAGGTATCCGTAGAGGTGGTCCGTCTCGTGCTGCAAACACCGTGCGAAGTAGCCGGTGCCGCGCACCCTGACCGGGTTGCCCTTCTCATCCTGCCCGGTCACCTCGGCGTAGTCGGGGCGGGCGAGCGGCGCGTAGGCGGTCGGGACGGACAGGCAGCCTTCGTTGCTGTCGTCCAGCCGGCGCCGCTCGGCGGGCAGTTCGACGAGTGTCGGGTTGCAGACCACGCCGACGTGGCGGACGCCCTCGTCGTCGGGGCAGTCGTAGACGAAGACCTTCCGGGCGACGCCGATCTGGTTGGCGGCGAGGCCCACGCCCTCGGCGGTGCGCTGGCTGGCGAACATGTCCGCGACCAGCTGCTGGAACTCCTCGCCGAAGTCGGTGACATCCTCGCACTCCTTGTGCAGCACCGGATTGCCGACCACCGTGATCGGACGCGAGGTGCCGCGTTCCCGCCAGGCGGTCTCGCGCTCCTCGCACTCCTCGGTGTCGACGACGAATCCCTCGTCGTCGACGGGGAGCACGCCCGCGTGCTGCTGATCGGTGTCCTGCTGCGCCATGACCGACGTGTGCCTTCCTGGATAAAACCGGGGGTGATGCCTGATACAGGGTACGGGGATCGCGCTCCGCGGGGGTGCGGGACCGTGTCCGTGCGCGGCTCCGCCGCCCGGGCGCGGCCGGCCGCGACGGTCGGCGGCACGGGGACGGCTCAGCAGACCTCTTCCAGATCCCGCCAGTCACGTGAGTCCGGGCTGTCCGCGACCCAGCCGTCCAGCAGCCCTCGTACCAGCGCGGCGGGCGCGGCCACCCCGCACTCCCGCTCCGGTACCCACAGCTGCCCGTCGGTGCGGTGGCCCAGGGGCCCCGGATGGCCCGGTTCGCTGTGGTCGTGCGGGTCGAGGTGCTCGCCCTCGCCCTCGTCGGACGGCATCCGCGACTCCGAGCACATCCGGCACAGCAGCCGGACCGACGACGACCAGTCCTCGGCGGCGAAACCGGCGTCGGCGGCGAGCTGCTCCAGGGCGTCCCGGTCGGACTCGGTGGCGGCCTCCAGGAGGACCACCCAGGTGGGCACGGGCGACGGCGCCCACAGCTCGATCTCGTCGAAGACGGGGTAGGCGTGCCCGGCGGTGGTGGTCCGCTCCCCGTGCGGCACACCGTCGTGCAGGACCACCTCGCCCCAGCGCCGGCCGGAGGACGGCAGCGGAATGGACAGCACCTCCATGCGGGCGGGGTCCAGCCGCCGCCCCCAGACGACCTCGGCCTCCCCTTCCGGGGACAGCCGTACGGCCGCGCTGCCGAGTTCCATGCCGAGCGGCTCGCCTGCGTCCGTCGCGTGCCCGGGGGTGCGCAGCCCGTAGGCCTGCCAGGCCCGGCGGGCCAGCGGCCAGTCCTGCAGGGCGGTCGCGGCGATGCCGACGTTCCACCAGTCGGGCGCACCGACGTCCCGGTCGAGCAGCGCGACGGCCCTCAGGCCGGCCGCCCTGGCCTGCTCCCAGTCGTGGCGGAACTTGTGCAGCAGGGCGAGGTTGAACCAGGACTCGGACAGCCAGGGTTCCAGGTCGGCGGCGCGCGTCAGCAGCGCGCCCGCATCCTCGTACCGACCGTCGCCGATCAGGGTGAACGCCCGGTCGGTGGCCTGCCGCCAGGAGGCGGAGGGCCGGTGTCGTCCCTTGCCGAAGATCCTCACGATTCCCGCCTGCCAGTTCCGTTCAGTGGGCTGGCTGTGCCTTCCCGCGCCCCCGGACACCTTCTCCTTCGCATCCAACCACGTGCGGCCACGAGGTCGCTCATTACCCATGGGTTACCCCGTCGCGGGCGCGGTAAGACTGCCCATCCGCTACCCGTCGCGGGCGCGGTGAGGCTGTCCATCCGCCTCTCGTCGCGGGCGCGGTAAGACTGCCCATCCACCTCCCGTCGCGGGCGCGGTAGGACTGCCCGCCCGTCTCCCGTCGCGGGCACGATCGGACTGCCCACCCGTCTCCCGTCCCGCCCTCAGCCGGGACACTCGCGCGCCGCCCCGCCCTGCCGGGAGAGCACCCGGGCCAGGGCCTCCACGACGTCGGGAGCGTAGTCGTCCGCGACGGCCAGGCGCAGCTCCTCCAGTGCCGTGAGGCCGCCGCCGGGTCCGGCGTCCCGTGTCTTCTCCTCGTAGGCGTTGACGGCCCGCACGATCCGCGCGGCGACCGGCTGCTCCCGGCAGGGGTCGGCCTGTCGCTCCACCACCACCGCGACCGCCGCGTCGACCCCGGTCCGGCGGACGACGGCCCCGCCGAGCAGCGCGATCCGCCGCTGATCCGCGGCGGGCAGGCAGGCGGTGGCTCCGGCCGGTACCGGGTCGACCAGGCTCAGCTGGCCGATGTCGTGCATGAGGGCGGCGTACTCCAGCACGGTCAGCTCGGCCCCGGACAATCCCAGGTCCCGCCCGACGGCGCGGCTGAGTTCGGCGACGCGACGGGCGTGCCCGACCGGGGTGTACCCGGCGATCTCGGTGGCCCGGGCCAGGCAGGCGATGGTCTGCCGGTAGGTGGCCCGCACGGCCGCGTACCGCCGGTAGGACAGCTGGGTGAGGAGCAGCGGTACGCAGAAGACGGGGAGCGCCCACAGTCCCGCGACGGCCACCGCGAGGGCCATCACCGCCCCGGTCGCGCACACCGCGGACGTGATGCCGACCATGCCGCGCAGCTCCTCGCGCAGCAGCGGCCCGAGGGGCCACCCGGTGCGCGCGTGCGCGGGCACCGCGGCGAGCAGGGCGTCGCACAGCGCGGTCAGGGCCAGCAGCGCGATCAGCAGCAGCGCGTGGGCGGGGCCGCTCCAGTCGCGGAAGGCGCCCTGGTTGGACAGCGGCTGGAAGCACACGGCGGCGAAGGCGACGGTGAGCACGCGCCGCGCCAGGTGGTCCAGCACGGGTCCGCCGCCGCGCGCGATGTGGGGCACGCTGCCGAGCAGCGAGGCGGCGAGCACGACGGTGACGGTCTGGCCGACCCCGTGCTGCGTGGGCCGTCCGGCGACGTCCCCGAGCAGCGCGTACGCCATCGCCCCGGCGGCCCCGAGCGGCGCCGCCTCCCGGGCTCCGGTCCCGGTCCACCGGGTCAGCTCGCCGAGGGCGACGAGTGCGCCGAAGGCGAGCGCGACGGGCCGTTCCACCGGCCCCGACCACAGCACGGACGCGAGAGCGGCCAGCGCGAGCAGCCCGGCGCACGCGGGAACCAGGAGGTGCCCCGCCGCGGGCTGGGGCCGGTAGGGGGACAGGGCGCCGTACGGAGACGCCGTCATGATCCGCCCCCGCCGCCGGGTGCGGGCGGGTCACCACCGGCAGCACCGGCAGCACCGGCAGCACCGGCAGCAGGCTGCCCCCGGGCCGTCGCCCTCCGGCGGGCGCCCCCGCTCGTCGTCCCCGCCCTCCTCATCGCGGTGCCCCTCTCCCGACGCTGTCCCGCGCCCCCTCGCCCCGGCCCGGCACCACGCCCGCGGGGAGGGCCGGCGTGCCGTCCGCCGTCACCGCCGGGCGCCAGCCGTGCCGGCCCAGGGCCCGGACCAGCGCCCCGACCATCCGCGGGTCGAACTGGGCCCCCGCGCACCGCTGGAGTTCCTCGACCGCCGCCGCGACGGGACGGGCCCGGCGGTAGGAGCGTGTGGACGTCATCGCGTCGAAGGCGTCGGCGACCGCCACCACCCGCGCCGACTCGGGGATCCGGTCGCCCGTCAGGCCGTACGGGTAGCCGCTGCCGTCCAGCCGTTCATGGTGGTGGAGGACGGCGGCCCGGGCCTCTCCCAGGAAGCGGATGCCGCGCACCATCTCGTGCCCGTACTCGGGGTGCAGCTCGATCACCCGGCGCTCCTCGGGCGTCAGCGGCCCGTCCTTGCGCAGCAGCCGGGTGGGCACGCCGAGTTTGCCCACGTCGTGCAGGATGCCGGCGAACCGGAGCGTCTCGACGCGTTCGTCGTCCATGCCCAGCTCGCGGGCGATCATCATCGAGGCCTGGCCGACGCGCTCGCTGTGCCCGCGCGTGTAGCCGTCCTTGATGTCGACGGCCTGCACCAGGGCGCGGATCGTCGCCTGGTGGGCGGCCCGCTCCCGGTGGTACTGGGCGAACGCCCACCACGCCACGCACATCGGCAGCAGCACGAGCAGCGCGGCGACGGCCCCGTACGGGCTGCGCCACAGGACGGCCATCATGAGGCCGGCGAGCCCGTGCACGGCGATCGGCGCCAGCGACCGGGAGAACAGCCCGCGCCAGGCCCGCCCCGCGGGCACCCGGTCCGCCAGCACCGCGATACCGCCGTCCAGTACGGTCAGCACCAGGCAGAACGCCAGCACCGCGGCCCCCGCCGGTACGAGCACGTACGGGAAGTCGGGCGCGACGACCGCGTCCCACCCGCCGCACTCCCCGTGCACCCGCGCGGCGGCCCACACGGCGAGCATCAGCTGCGCGGCCCGCCAGAGGCGTCGCAGCACGAAGGGCCGCTGCGCCACCGGGGACAGCAGGGCCCCGGGCAGCGCCACGAGCGCGGCGGCGGGCGGCGGCAGCAGGAAGGCCCCGGCGAGCAGGACGGGGTAACAGGTCCCGACGAAACAGGAGCGGGCGGAGCGGGCGACCAGCTCCGAGCCCGCGTACAGCGCGGCGAGCAGCGACACCGCCCACCAGGGCGTGTCCACGTCCGGCAGGGGGCGCAGACAGGCCAGGGCGGCGAGGACCACACCGGCGACGTACGCCCGTGCCCGTGCCGGTACGGCGTCCATGAGCCCCTCCCCCGGCCATGCCTGTCAGGCTCCGGAGCCTAGGACGGCGGCAGGGGGAACGCGGGCGGACAACCCGAGGATTAGCACGTACGAGTGACGTGACCGGTGACGTGCCGCGTCACGTGCGGGTGCGGCCCGGGGAACCGCCTCAGGACTCCTGGGGATGCGGAGCCGGCGGCGCGGCGGTGACGTCGTGCTGGGGCACGGACTGCCCGGAGCGGATCAGGTCGATCCGTCCCATCACCTTGGACCGCAGGTCACCCGGCACGTCGTCCTGTCCGCAGCACCGCTTGACCAGCTTCTTCACCGCCTGCTCCAGCCCGTACTTCTCCAGGCAGGGCGAACACTCCTCGAAGTGGTGCTCGAACTTCACGCAGTCCGAGTCCGGCATCTCCCGGTCGAGGAACTCGTAGAGATGATCGAGGATTTCGCTGCAATCCGTCTCGTGCGGCTCTCCGCAGCTCATGACCCCGAGCCTTTCGCTTCGTTCGACTCTCCGGCGCCGGCCGGGACCAGACCACGGTCGCGGGCGTAGTCCTCCAGCATGCCGCGCAGCTGACGGCGCCCACGGTGCAACCGGGACATCACCGTACCGATGGGTGTCCCCATGATGTCGGCGATCTCCTTGTAGGCGAAGCCCTCGACGTCCGCCAGGTACACGGCGATGCGGAACTCCTCGGGAATCGCCTGCAGCGCCTGCTTCACGTCCGAGTCGGGCAGGTGGTCGAGCGCCTGCGACTCCGCGGAGCGCAGACCCGTCGACATGTGCGACTCGGCGCGCGCGAGCTGCCAGTCCTCGATCTCCTCGGCCGCACTGCGCTGAGGTTCGCGCTGCTTCTTGCGGTACGAGTTGATGAAGGTGTTGGTGAGGATGCGGTACAGCCACGCCTTGAGGTTGGTGCCCTCGCGGAACTGGTGGAAGGACGCGTACGCCTTGGCGTAGGTCTCCTGCACCAGGTCCTCGGCGTCGGCCGGATTACGCGTCATGCGCAGCGCGGCCGAGTACATCTGGTCGAGGAACTCCAGCGCGTCCCGCTCGAAGCGCGCGCTGCGCTCCGCGGTCGACTCCGCGCCCGCGCCCCGGCCCTCGGGCTGCTCCGCCTGGCCGTGTTCGGTCCCTGCGTCGGTCCCAGTGACCGGACCCACCTCCTCCAGTGACGTCGCGAGGCCGAGACCGGCCCCACTCGAATCGGAGGATAGACGACGATCCGGTCCGCCCGCCGCCCGAATGGGGGCGGTCTTCGCCGCGTGCAGCACCGTCCAGTCCAGGTCGGCGCGGCTGCTGCGACTCGGGCAGAAGGCTGAAGCCATGCGGCGGACTTCCTCTCGTACGGCGTCGGTGCTGATTCTCAGCAACGTATGTCCGCGACAACAGTGGTCCCGTGCCGGTCATTCCCAGGCCGTCACCCGAGTGAGCCGACCCACTCCGCGACCCCCTCGGTGATCACTTCGAGGGCCCGTTCCTGGGTGGTCTCCGCCCGCTTGGGCACGGCGAAGCCGTGGTCGCCGTACGCCACCTCGATCAGGTCGTACGTCCCCTCGGGGGCCTCGGGGAACTCCTCCGGTCCGCCGAAGGGGTCGTTGCCGCCCTGTACGACGAGGGTCGGCACGCCGGCCCCGAGCAGTTCCTCCGCGCGCGACTTCTCCGGCCTGCCCGGCGGGTGCAGCGGGAAGCTCAGGGCGAGGACGGCGCGGGCGCCCAGTGCGGCGGCGGTACGGCAGGCGACGCGGGCCCCGGCGCTCCGGCCGCCCGAGACCACCGGCAGCCCCGGCGCGGCCAGCGCGGGCCACACGCCCCGCCAGCCGGCGTCCAGGGTCTTCGGCGCGGGCGCGAGTTTCCTGCCGGCCACCCGCCAGGGCTGTTCGACGAGGGCGACGGTCACTCCGTGCGCGGGCAGCACGGCCGCCAGTGCCCTCAGGTCTCGGGCCTCGATGCCACCGCCGGCACCGTGGCCCAGGCCCAGCACGAGGCGGGGCTCCTTCGCCGGGTGCCAGGTGAGGCGGGCGGGGCCCGCGTCCGTGCCGACGGTCTCGGTGTGCGTGTTCTCGCTGGTCACGTCAGAAGAGTGTGCCCTCTTCCGGTCCCTCCAGCTCCTTCAGGAGCTCCGGGCCGTTGTTGCGGACGTTGCTGACGGCCGTGGTGACGGGGAACGCCCGCATCAGTCCGGCGGGCGGCGGCGCCAGCAGGGCGGACAGCTCGTCGGGGTCCGTGCGCGCCGGGTCGAGCCAGTCGTCCCACCGGTCCGGCGTCAGCATCAGCGGCATCCTCGGGTGGATGTCGGCCAGGGCGCGCGGTCCGTCGTCCGGGGCGGCCGCGAGCGGCGTGGTCTCCGCCTCCGTGGTGATCACCGAGCACGTCACCCACCAGGCCCGCGGGTGGTCGTCCGGCAGTGTCCTGTCCCGCCAGAACTCGTACAGCCCCGCCATGGCGAACACGGACCCGTCGGCCGGGGTCACGAAGTACGGCTGCTTGCGGGGCCGCTTCCTGCGCCCCTCCACCTCCAGGTCGCGCTCCTGTGCGCCGGTGACCCATTCGTAGTAGCCGTCGGCGGGCAGGATGCAGCGCCGGGTGGCGAAGGCCCGCCGGTAGGACGGCTTCTCGTGGACGGTCTCCGCGCGCGCGTTGATCATGCGGGCGGCGCCCTCGGGCGTCTTGGACCAGGAGGGGACGAGACCCCACTTCAGCGTCCGCAGCTGGCGAACCGGCTTCGGGTCCCCGGCGTCCTTCAGGGGACGGTCGAGGACGGCGTAGACCTCCTTGGTCGGGGCCACGTTGTAGTCGGGCTCCAGGGTTTCCCCGGGTTCCCACTTCTCGATCTCAAAGGTTCCCGCGAGATCCTCGGGTCGACGACTCGCCGCATACCGTCCGCACATACGTGCCACACTGCCAGGCCCGCCCGTCTCCCGGCCACCACCCGCCGACGAGGCGCACGGCACCACAACCCGCTCAACCGCACCACGAGGAGCCCTCACCGCACATGGACCACCTCGCATCGGCCTCGCTCGCCTCCCTCTGGGACGAGGTCTCCGGCACCCAGCCCCACCCCGACCTGTGGGTGGTGATCGCGACTCTGGCGGCCGCGCTCGCCGTCGTCGTGCCGCACGGGTTGTGGCGGATAGCGCGCAACGCGGTCACCATCGCCCACGAGGGCGGCCACGGGCTCGTGGCGCTGCTGACCGGGCGGACGCTGACTGGCATCACCCTGCACTCGGACACCAGCGGCCTGACCGTCAGCCGCGGCAAGCCGCACGGGCTCGGCATGATCCTCACCGCGGTCGCCGGCTACACCGCTCCCCCGCTGCTCGGCCTCGGCGGTGCCGCGCTGCTGGCCTCGGGGCGCATCACCCTGCTGCTGTGGCTGGCGACGGCGCTGCTCGTCGCCCTGCTGGTGATGGTGCGCAACGCCTACGGGGTGCTGACGGTGGTGCTCACCGGCGCCACGTTCGTCCTGGTGTCGTGGCTCACCGGTCCGCAGGTGCAGGCGGCGTTCGCGTACGCGGTGGTGTGGTTCCTGCTGTTCGGCGGGGTGCGGCCGGCCTTCGAGCTGCAGGCCAAGCGGGCGCGGGGCGGCGCCGGCGACTCGGACGCGGACCAGCTGGCCCGGCTGACCCACGCGCCGGCCGGGGTGTGGTTCTTCCTGTTCCACGCGGTGTCGCTGTGCTCGCTGATCGGCGGGGCGCGCTGGCTGCTGGAGCTGTAGCGGGAGGCGGCCTCCCGCAACTACCGGAAGTCCCGCATATATGCATGGCACATGGCGGCGGGGATATGCACCGTCCCCACCCTCACGCGCTTTCGGTCAGGTTTCGCCGCTTTTGATCAAGATCTCCGGTCGTCGTCAGCCATTAAAGTGGGGCCCATGACGCTGAACCCCGCGCACACCGCCCTCTGGCCCGCCCCGCACGCGAGCGGAGCCATCGACGCGACCGTCCACGTGCCCGGGTCCAAATCGGTCACCAACCGCGCCCTGGTGCTGGCCGCCCTGGCCTCCGAGCCCGGCTGGCTGCGCCGTCCGCTGCGTTCGCGGGACACCCTGCTGATGGCCGGTGCCCTGCGCGCGATGGGCGTCGAGATCGAGGAGGGCGTCGGGCCGGACGGGACCGGCGAGTTCTGGCGGGTCATCCCGGCGGGCCTGCGCGGCCCGGCCACGGTCGACGTCGGCAACGCCGGCACGGTCATGCGCTTCCTGCCGCCGGTCGCCACGCTCGCCGACGGCGCGATCCGCTTCGACGGCGACCCGCGCGCCTACGAGCGTCCCCTGCACGGCGTGATCGACGCGTTGCGCGCCCTCGGCGCCCGCATCGACGACGACGCGCGGGGAGCGCTCCCGATGACCGTGCACGGCGGCGGGGCGCTGGAGGGCGGCGCGGTCGAGATCGACGCGTCGTCGTCCTCTCAGTTCGTCAGCGCCCTGCTGCTGTCCGGCCCGCGCTTCAACCAGGGCGTCGAGGTCCGCCACACCGGCTCGGCGCTGCCGTCCATGCCGCACATCCGCATGACCGTCGACATGCTGCGCGCGGTCGGCGCCCAGGTCGACACCCCGGAGTCCGGCGGCGAGCCGAACGTCTGGCGGGTCACGCCGGGCGCGCTGCTCGGCCGGGACCTGACGATCGAGCCGGACCTCTCCAACGCGCAGCCGTTCCTGGCGGCGGCGCTGGTGACCGGCGGCAGGGTCGTGATCCCCGACTGGCCGTCCCGCACCACCCAGCCCGGTGACCGGCTGCGCCAGATCTTCACCGAGATGGGCGGCAGCTGCGAACTGACCGACTACGGGCTCGTCTTCACCGGGTCGGGCGCCGTGCACGGCATCGACGTGGACCTCGGCGAGGTCGGCGAGCTGACCCCGGGCATCGCGGCCGTCGCCGCCCTCGCGGACTCCCCCTCGACCCTGCGGGGGGTCGCGCACCTGCGTCTGCACGAGACGGACCGCCTGGCCGCGCTCACCAAGGAGATCAACGAACTCGGCGGTGACGTCACCGAGACCGCCGACGGCCTGCACATCCGGCCCCGCCGGCTGCACGGCGGGGTCTTCCACACCTACGAGGACCACCGCATGGCCACGGCCGGCGCCGTCATCGGCCTCGGAGTCGAGGGCGTGGAGATCGAGAACGTGGCGACGACGGCCAAGACCCTGCCCGATTTCCCCAACCTGTGGACCGGGATGCTCGGGGCGTAGGGACGGTTCGCCATGCGCCGCTACGGCAAGCACACCGACGAGGACGACATCCGCTCCCGGCCCAACCGCAAGGGCAACCGGCCGCGCACCCACACGCGGCCCAAACACGAGGACGCCGCCGAGGGCCTGGTACTCACCGTGGACCGGGGCAGGCTGACCTGCCTCGTCGGGGACCGGGTCGTCATGGCGATGAAGGCCCGCGAACTGGGCCGCAAGGCCGCGATCGTCGGCGACCGGGTGGCACTGGTCGGTGACATGTCCGGCAAGAAGGACACGCTCGCCCGCATCGTCCGCATCGAGGAGCGCACCTCCGTCCTGCGCCGGACCGCGGACGACGACGACCCGTACGAGCGCGTCGTCGTCGCCAACGCCGACCAGCTCGCCATCGTCACCGCCCTCGCCGACCCCGAGCCGCGCCCCCGCCTGATCGACCGCTGCCTGGTCGCGGCGTTCGACGGCGGCCTCACCCCGCTGCTGGTGATGACCAAGTCCGACCTCGCGCCACCCGACGAACTCCTGGAGCTGTACGGCGCGTTGGACATCCCGTACGTCGTCACCAGCCGCGAGGGACTGGAGAACGGCGCCGCGGCCGACCTCGTCCGGGAGCACCTGGACGGCAGGATCACGGCCTTCGTCGGCCACTCCGGTGTCGGCAAGACGACCCTCGTCAACACGCTGGTGCCCGAGGACCGCCGTCGCGTGACGGGCCACGTGAACGCGGTGACGGGCCGCGGCCGGCACACCACGACCTCGGCCCTCGCCCTGCCGCTGTCCTCCGCGGCGGGCGGCTGGGTCGTCGACACCCCGGGCGTACGGTCGTTCGGGCTGGCGCACATCGACCCGTCCCGAGTGATCAACGCCTTCCCCGACCTGGTGCCCGGCACGGAGGGCTGCCCCCGCGCGTGCAGCCACGACGAGCCCGACTGCGCGCTGGACGCGTGGGTCGCCGACGGACACGCCGACCCCGCCCGGCTGTACTCCCTGCGCCGGCTGCTCTCGACCCGGGAGCGGAAGGAAGGCGACTGACCTTCGCGTTGTTTGGCGTGCCGTGGGACCGGTAAGTGCATAATCGCACCAAGCCGGATCCAAGCCCGAGCAACGCCGGACACAGCGGTCACGGTACGTGGGGACACGGGAGGACATGACATGGCGTGGCTGCTGGTCATAGTGGCCGGAGTGCTCGAAACCGGCTTCGCCGTCTGTCTGAAGCTGTCGCACGGCTTCACCCGGCTCTGGCCCACCATCGCCTTCTGCGTGTTCGCGCTGGGCAGTTTCGGCCTGCTGACCCTGGCCCTGAAGAAGCTGGACGTCGGACCCGCGTACGCGGTGTGGACCGGCATCGGCGCGGCCGGCACCGCCATCTACGGCATGGTCTTCCTCGGCGACCTGGTCTCGACCCTGAAGATCGTCTCGATCAGCTTCGTCATCATCGGCGTGATCGGGCTCCAGCTGTCCGGCTCGGCACACTGACCCGTCTCCCGCTGTCCGGCTCGGCACACAGACCCGTCTCCCGCTGTCCGGCTCGGCACACAGACCCGTCTCCCGCTACGCCGTCGACGGACGCGGCAGCGCGGTGCGTACGAGGTCCGCGACCCCTCCCTCGTCGAGCGGCGCCGCGACGCAGGACAGCGCGATCCGTACGGCCAGCTCGCAGCGGCGGGCCAACTCTCCGGTGCCCGGCGGCGGGGGCGGGTCCACGCCGTTCAGGACGGCGACGGCACGGTCGCGGACGAGGGCGACGAAGTCGCCGGGCGAGGGCAGCGGACCGTCGGCCCGGCGCTGGGCCGGCACGGCGGAGACGGACGGCACCGCCGCCAGGGGCGGGGCCGGCAGCCGCTCGCTCCAGCAGCCGGTGAGCAGGGCCCGTACCAGGGCGTTGTCGCGCGCGGCGGACGCGGTCCACTCGGCGGTGGCGGCGAGCCGTTCACGCAGGTCGCCCGGCCCGCCGGACAGCGCGCTCTCGACACCGGCCAGATACCGGTCCGCCTCCCTGCGGACGAGGGCCCTCGCAAGCCCGTCCTTGCTCCCGAACTCGTTGTACAGCGTCTGCCGGGACACCCCGGCGGCCGCCGCCACGTCCACCATCCGCACGGCGGACCAGGACCGGCGCGCCAGCGCCGCACCGGCGGCATCGAGCAGGGACTCCCGGGCTGCGGGCATCATCGCCTCCCTCGGGGCGAGCGACTCGGTGCCCAGATTTGACCGGTATGGGAGCACTGTCAAGGGTCCTCGCACCGCATGCGTACACCGGCGGACGGCCGAGCCGCGGCAGGGGTGGACGGGCGCGGCTCCGGGGCGGCGGGGTGGCGGGCGGCGGGGGGCGCCCTCCCAGCGCAGCCCAGCCCGGCCCGGCCCGCCATGCCCCGCGCCGCCCCGCGCGAGCGGAGGAAGGCATCCCGCCGGGTCGCGCCCAGCCGGACGGCCGGGGCGCACCCCCGCCCCGCCCGGCACCGGCGCGCCCTCTCCCGAGCAACGGGGGAACCTCAGACCCGGGCCGTGGGACCACCCCGACACCACCGCCGCCCCCACCGACCGCCCGCCCCGCGAAATACCCTGGTGGCCCCGTCCCGTCCCCGGCGGATACCGTGAACGCATGCCGGACTACCTCGACGACCTCCGCCTCGCCCACGTCCTCGCTGACGCCGCCGACGCTGCGACGATGGACCGCTTCAAGGCCCTCGACCTGAAGGTCGAGACAAAGCCGGACATGACCCCGGTGAGCGAGGCGGACAAGGCCGCCGAGGAACTCATCCGCGGCCACCTCGCCCGCGCCCGCCCCCGCGACTCGGTCCACGGGGAGGAGTTCGGCGCGGCCGGCACCGGCCCCCGGCGCTGGATCGTCGACCCGATCGACGGCACCAAGAACTACGTGCGCGGCGTCCCCGTCTGGGCCACGCTCATCGCCCTCACGGAAGCCTCGGAAGGCGGCTACCAGCCCGTCGTCGGTCTCGTCTCGGCCCCGGCCCTCGGCCGCCGCTGGTGGGCCGTCAAAGACCACGGCGCCTTCACCGGCCGCAGCCTGACCTCGGCCTCCCGGCTCCAGGTCTCCCAGGTCTCCGCGCTCTCCGACGCCTCCTTCGCGTACTCCTCGCTCAGCGGCTGGGAGGAACAGGGCCGGCTGGACGGCTTCCTGGACCTGACCCGCGAGGTGTGGCGCACGCGCGCGTACGGCGACTTCTGGCCGTACATGATGGTCGCCGAGGGATCGGTCGACCTCTGCGCCGAGCCGGAGCTGTCCCTCTGGGACATGGCGGCGAACGCGATCATCGTCACGGAGGCCGGCGGCACCTTCACCGGCCTCGACGGCCGTCCCGGCCCGCACAGCGGCAACGCGGCGGCGTCCAACGGCCGACTCCACGACGAGCTGCTCGGTTACCTCAACCAGCGCTACTGAACACCCCCCGGCGCGCCCTCCACGCCCCGCCCCGCGTCCCTCGCGCCCTCTTGTTGACTCGTGCTTTACCTGCCACTCTCGGAGGGTCCCCCACTTGTGAACGTGTGAATCCATGAACCAACTCATGGATCACCGGCAGGAGGTGGCTCCACCCATGCTCGTCCGCGAAGCCATGAGCACGGTCGTCCTCACCATCGGCCCCGCCCACACCCTCCGCCAGGCCGCCGCACTGATGTCCGCGCGCCGCGTCGGCGCGGCCGTGGTGCACGACCCCGACGCCGGCGGCATCGGCATTCTGACGGAACGCGACGTCCTGGTCTCCGTGGGTCTGGGCCAGGACCCGGACACCGAACGCGCCCACGCCCACACCACCACCGACGTCGTGTTCGCCACCCCGTCCTGGACCGTGGAGGAGGCCGCCCGGGCGATGGTGCACGGCGGCTTCCGCCACCTCATCGTCCTGGACCGCGGCGAGCCCGCGGGCATCGTCTCGGTCCGCGACATCATCCGCTGCTGGACGCCGGCGCGACCGCGGCACGAGGCACCGGTGGTGACCGCCTGACGTGAACCGGCGGCGACCGCCCGACGTGACACCGGCGGCGGGCCGCCCAAGGTGGCCGCGCGACCACGACGAACGGGCCGGACCCCCGTTCCCGGGGATCCGGCCCGCCGATCCGACAAGCGGTCCAGTGCTGGAATCAGCCGCGCAGGGCCTGGACCGCGGCCTCCAGCCGCTTGCCGAAGTCACCGTCGGCCTGACGGAAGTTGTTGATCGCGCGCTCGACGATGTCCTCGCGCGAGACCTGGGAGATGCCGCCCGCCAGGTTGGCGACCAGGCGCTCCTTCTCCTCCTCCGACATCAGGCGGTAGAGGTTGCCCGCCTGGACGAAGTCGTTGTCCTCGGCGTGCACCGGCGCCTCGGTGTTGCCGGTGACGCCGGTGAGAGCCACCGGCTGCCACAGCGCCCGGTCCGTCTGGAACGGGCCGCCGAAGCTGTTCGGCTCGTAGTTCTTCGCGGCGCCGTGGCGGCCGTCGTACAGGAAGCCGTCGCGGGAGTGGGTGCGCGCCTCGGTGGCGTGCGGGCGGTTCACCGGCAGGTGGTCGGCGTTGATGCCGACGCGGTAGCGGTGGGCGTCGCCGTACGCGAAGAGGCGGCCCTGCAGCATCTTGTCCGGGGACGGGCCGATGCCGGGCACGAAGTGCGCCGGAGAGAAGATCGACTGCTCGACCTCGGCGAAGACGTTCTGCGGGTTGCGGTTCAGCTCCAGCTTGCCGAACCAGACGATCGGGTAGTCCGCGTGCGGCCACACCTTGGTCAGGTCGAACGGGTTGAAGCGGTAGGTCGCCGCGTCGGCCACCGGCATGACCTGCACACCGACCGTCCAGGACGGGAACTCGCCGCGTTCGATGGCCTCCCGCAGGTCGCGCTGGTGGGAGTCGGGGTCCTCACCGGCGAGCTTGGCGGCCTCCTCGGCGGTCAGGTTCTTGATGCCCTGGTCCGTCTTGAAGTGGTACTTCACCCAGAAGGCCTCGCCGGCCTCGTTGTTCCACTGGTAGGTGTGCGAACCGAAGCCGTCCATGTGGCGGTACGAGGCGGGGATGCCGCGGTCGCCGTGCAGCCAGGTCACCTGGTGCGTCGACTCCGGCGACAGGCTCCAGAAGTCCCAGACGTTGTCCGCCTCCTGGCTGCCCGTGTACGGGTCGCGCTTCTGGGTGTGGATGAAGTCGGGGAACTTGATGGCGTCCTTGATGAAGAACACCGGGGTGTTGTTGCCGACGAGGTCGTAGTTGCCCTCTTCGGTGTAGAACTTCAGCGCGAAGCCACGCGGGTCACGGACGGCGTCCGCCGCGCCCAGGTTGCCGGCCACGGTCGAGAAGCGGAGGAAGGTCTCCGTCTCCTTGCCGACCTCGGACAGGAACGCGGCGCGCGTGTACCGGGTGACATCGGCGGTGACCGTGAAGGTGCCGTAGGCGCCGGCACCACGGGCGTGCACGACGCGCTCCGGGATGCGCTCACGGTTGAAGTGGGCCAGCTTCTCCAGAAGGAGCTGGTCCTGGACGAGCACGGGGCCGCCGGCACCCGCGGTCTCGCTGTTCTGGTTGTCGGCTACCGGAGCACCGGCCTCCGTAGTAAGCGGTCCCTGAGTCACGTACGCCTCCTGCGCCAATCCTGCAAAATCTGTCCCTTGGCTAATGCCGAGCCTGATCCTACAATAGACATTGTCTAAGTCAAGTAAGACTCCAAAGTCACACACGTTCGGGACCTGGTTCCCCTTGCTGTTAGGCTGGCCTCTATGAGTGACCTATTGGAACGGCTGCGTGGACGCGGATGGCGCATGACCGCGCAGCGACGCGTGGTGGCCGAGGTCCTCGACGGCGAACACGTCCACATGACGGCCGACGAGGTGCACGCCCGAGCCGTGGACAAGCTGCCCGAGATCTCCCGGGCGACCGTCTACAACACCCTGGGCGAACTGGTCCTGCTGGGTGAGGTGCTCGAGGTCGCGACGGACAAGCGCGCCAAGCGGTACGACCCGAACGCGCACCGGCCCCACCACCACCTGGTCTGTGCCCAGTGCGGCGCGATCCGCGACGTCCACCCGATCGGCAACCCGATGGCCGACCTCCCCGACTCGGAGCGCTTCGGCTTCACCGTCTCGGACGTCGAGGTGACGTACCGCGGCACCTGTCCGAACTGCGCGGCCGTGTAAGCCCCGCCGTCGCACGAGTGAGCCCCGGCATCCGTGGATGCCGGGGCTCACTCGTGCGACGGCCGCATGCCGCGCCCCAACGCACCGAGGGCCGGAACCCTTTCGGATTCCGGCCCTCGGCCTTCAGTAGCGGGGACAGGATTTGAACCTGCGACCTCTGGGTTATGAGCCCAGCGAGCTACCGAGCTGCTCCACCCCGCGGCGATGAATGGAACATTACGTCAACCCCGCGACCAGAAGCAAATTGCCTGACCTTCCCGTGGCCGCAGGCCACCGAGCTGCGGGCAGTCGCGCCTCCCCCACCCGCTCCACGCCCCGCCGGCGCCGGCCCTCTCACCCGAGCCCGGCGTCGTACATCACGCGTCACACGTCACACGTCAGGGCGTACGGGTCACGCGCCGCACCTCGCGCCTCGCGCCTCACGCCGACAGCTCCTGCCGCAGCGCGTCCCGCAACCGGGCCGCCCGCTCCGCCACCTCCCGCGGACCCAGCGACACGGCCTGGTCGGCCCACCGCTGCCCCTCGGCCAGCTCCCCCCGCCGCGCACAGACCAACGCCAGCCGCAACGCCGCCCTGCCGTGCCCCGCCTCGGCCGCACGGCGCCACCACACGACGGCCTCCGGCTCGCTCCCCTCCCGCGCCAGCAGCAGCCCCAGGTTGAACGCACCGTTGCGGGACCCGGCCTCGGCCGCCTCCCGGTACCACCGCGCCGCCTCCACCACGTCGCCCCGCGCCGCGGCCAGCATCCCGACCCGCACCTGGGCGCGCCGGTGCCCCTGGGAAGCCGCCCGCTCGTACCACTCCTCGCACTCGGACTTCTCGTGCGCCGGTTCCCCCAGCTCGTGGGCGGGCGCGGGTGGCCGGCGGGCGTCGAGCACCGTCGCCAGGCGGTAGGCGGCCTCCGCGCTGCCGCCCCCCGCCGCGCACCGCAGGAACCGCTCGGCGTCGCGTTCGTCCCCGCCGCGCAGGCGCGCCATCCCGACCTGCAGGGCCGCCTCCGTGTGCCCGGCGGCGGCGGCCCGCTCGTACCAGCGCAGGGCCGCGCCCTCCTCGTTCCGCCCGGCGTGCAGGATGCCGAGGTTGAAGGCGGCGTCCACGCTGCCCGCCTCGGCGGCCTTGGAGAACCACGGCTCGGCACCGGTCTCGTCCCCGCCGCGCAGCAGCAGGATCGCCAGCGCGTTGGAGGCCTCCCGGTGTCCGGCGTACGCGGCCCTCCGGTACCACTGTTCGGCCTGCGAGGTGCGTCCCTGTTCGGCGCAGAGCAGGCCGAGGTTGTACGCCCCGTTGTCGTCACCGGCGTCCATCGCGGCGCGGTACCAGCGCTCGGCGGTCTGTGTCTCACCGCGCTCGGCGTGCAGCGCGCCCAGTGCGTTGGCGGCGTTGCCGTCGCCGTCCTGGGCGGCCCGCAGCCACCACACGGCGGCGCTCTCCGTGTCTCCGGCGTCGCGCAGCAGGAAGCCGAGCGCGCAGGCCGCGCGGGCCTCACCGTCCTTGGCGGACGTGAGATACCAGCGGCCGGCCTCCTTGAGCTCGCCGCGCTTCTCCAGGATCGTCCCGAGATGCAGGGCGGCTCGCCGGTGGCCGCGTGCGGCGGCCTGCCGGTACCACTGCTCGGCCGCCGGGGCGGCCGGCGCGTCGCCGGATTCCCGGTCCGGCCCGGCGCCGCGCCGGTCCGGCCCGGCGCCGCGGTCCAGGGCCCGGGCCAGCCGGTAGGCGGCCTCCCGGTGTCCGCGCTCGGCCGCGGCCCGCATCCACCGCTGGGAACCAGCGCCGTCACCGCGGTGTTCCAGGAGGTCGGCGAGCGCGTAGGCACCCAGCACATGGCCCTGTTCGGCGGACTGGCACAGCCAGTACTCGGCGGCGGGCTCGTCCCCGCGCTCGCGGAAGTGCCGCCCCAGCGCGTGCGCGGCCGCCGCGGACCCGGCGACGGCGGCGACCCGCCACCACCCGGCGGCCTCGTCGGCGTATCCACGCTGGTGCAGCAGGACGCCCAGGTTGTTGGCGGCGGCTCGGTCACCGGCTGCGGTGGCGGCACGCAGATGGGACTCGGCGCCGTCGAAGTCGCCGCGGCGCAGCAGCATCGCGCCGAGGACACTCATCGCCTCGACGTCACCGGCGTCGGCGGCGATCCGCCGGCGTACTTCCTCGGCGGCCTCGTCGGCGACTTCCTGAGCCTCGTCCGCGGTCTCCTCCTGACCTGACGGCTGGGCAAAACGCCCTGTCCCGAACAGATTTGCCATGTCCCCCATAACGTCCATCGTCGCACCACCTGCAACCTGGGTACATCCGGTATACCGCAGCCAGTGAGGTCACTTCAGCGTTTTGTCGACATGCCCACAGGGAGACAAGTCAAACACGGAACCGCCCAACTCCCCTTGACGGCGCGGCCGTCGACCCCCTCGGCACATGCGTTCACACATCACGAAGGCCCGGATTCCTTGTGGAATCCGGGCCTTCGTGGTCGTTCGCACGTAGCTCACGACTTCAGTAGCGGGGACAGGATTTGAACCTGCGACCTCTGGGTTATGAGCCCAGCGAGCTACCGAGCTGCTCCACCCCGCGCCGTTGTGTTCACTACCGTATCACGGCGCGGGGTGGGCTCTGACCAGCTCGAACGACCAGGTCCGGGGCCGGCTCGGGGCCGGCTCGGGGCCGGCTCGGGGCCGGCTCGGGGCCGGCTCGGGGCCGGCTCGGGGCCGGCTCGGGGCCGGCTCGGGACAGCGCGGTCAGCCGCTGGCCGAGTCCTCGCCGGCGTCACCGGACGGGGACGAGCTCGGGTCGGCCTCGCCGCCCGACCCCTCGTCGCCGCTCTTGTCGTCCCCGTTCTTGTCACCGGCGCTCTGGTCGGCCTTGGCCTGTGCGTCCTCGGCCCGCTGCAGCGCCTCCTCCAGGTCCTTCTGCGCCTCGGCGTACGCGGCCAGGTCCTTCTGCTCCAGGGCCTGCTGGCCGGCCTCGAAGGCCTTCTGCGCATCGCTCAGCGCTTCCCGGACCGTCGGGTTGTCGGACGTCGGTGGCGGATCGGTCGTGTCCTCGCCCTCGTCCGCCGGCGGCTCGGTCTCGGCCGCCTGCGCCCCGAAGACCTTGTTGAGGGCCTCGTCGAGCGTGTCCTCGAAGGCGGTGTTGCCCCCGTAGCTCACCAGCACCTTGCGCAGCAGCGGGTACTTGAGGTCGCCACCGCGTACGTAGACCGGCTCCACGTACAGCAGTCCGCCGTCGAGCGGCACCGTCAGCAGGTTGCCGTACTCGACCTCCGAGTCGCCGCCTCTCAGCAGCCTGATGGACTCGGCGATGTCCTGTTCGGAGTTGAACTGGCTCTGGACCTGTTTGGGTCCGTCGACGGTCGTGCTCGTCGGCAGTTTCAGGATTCTGATCTTGCCGTAGCCCTCCGTCCCCGCTTCGGCGTCGACCGCCATGAAGGCGCTCAGGTTGTCGCGTCCGTTGGGCGTGAAGGTCGTCGTGAGCGAGAACGCCTGTTGCTCCTGGTCGGGCATCCTCATGCTCAGGTAGTACGGCGGTACCGCGTCGCCCGACTTGTTGGTCGGGTCGTCCGGCACCTGCCACACCTCGCTGCCGCTGAGGAACGTGGTCGCGTCCTTCACGTGGTAGCGCGTGAGCAGCTCGCGCTGGACCTTGAACAAGTCCTGCGGGTAGCGCAGATGCGCCATCAGGGAGTCGGAGATCTCGCTCTTGTCCTTCACCGTGTTCGGGAACGCCTTCATCCAGGTCTGCAGGACCGGATCCTCGGTGTCCCACTGGTAGAGCTTGACGTCACCGCTGTACGCGTCGACGGTCGCCTTCACGGAGTTGCGGATGTAGTTGACCTGGTTCTGCTGGGCCACCACCGCGCGCGAGTTGTTGTTGGCGGTCAGCGAGTCGGCGGTGGTGTCGCCGAGCGTCGTACGGGACGCGTACGGATAGCCGTTCGTCGTCGTGTACGCGTCGATGATCCACTGGATACGGCCGTCCACCACCGCCGGGTAGGCGTCACCGTCGATGGTCAGCCACGGGGCGACCGCCTCGACGCGCTGCTTGGGTGTGCGGTTGTACAGGATCCGCGAGCCCTCGCCGATCGCGCCGGAGTAGAGGATCTGCGGTTCGCTGAGCGCCGCCGCGTACGCGGCCCGGTTGACCGGGTTGGACAGGTCGACACCACCGTCGCCCTTGTAGCTGAACGTCTTCTCCCCGGTGTCGTCGGAGTAGTCGATCTCCTTCTGGGGACCGCCGACGATCGAGTACGTGGTGGTCTTCTCGCCGTAGTAGATCCGCTGCTCGTACGAGCCGAGGTCGCCCTCGGACGGCAGGTCGGACTCGGTGAAGACCGGGCGGCCCTCGGAGTCGACCTCGGTGCCCTTGGCCGCGACCACGCCGTAGCCGTGGGTGTAGCGGAAGTGGCTGTTGATCCAGTTCTTCTTCGGGATGCCGGCGAGGTTCAGCTCACGCAGACCGATGACCGTGTCCTGGTCCTTGCCGTCCTTGGCGTAGCGGTCGACGTCCAGGTTGGTCGGGAACGCGTAGTAGTTACGGATCTGCTGGAGCTGCTGGAACGTCGGCGAAATGATGTTCGGGTCCATGATCCGGATGGACGCCGCGCCGTCCGCGTCGTCCCGGAGCTTGGTCTTGTCCTTCGTCTCGCTCTTGCCCGGGTACTCGGCGACCTGGGTGCCCTCGATGCCGTACGCGTCCCGCGTCGCCGTCAGGTTCTTCTCGACGTACGGCGCCTCCTTGGCCTGCTCGTTCGGCTGGACCTGGAACTTCTGGACGAGCGCCGGGTACAGGCCGCCGATGAGGATCGCGGAGAGGACCATCAGGCCGAAGCCGATCAAGGGCAGCTGCCACGTGCGCCGCCAGATCGTGGCGAAGAACAGCAGGGCGCAGATGACCGCGATGCAGAACAGGATCGTCTTGGCCGGCAGATAGGCGTTGGCGTCGACGTACCGCAGACCCGTCCAGTTGTCGGTCGCCTTGAAGTCGCTGGACTTCACCGCCAGCCCGTACCGGTCGAGCCAGTAGGCGACGGCCTTGAGGGCGACGAAAATGCCGATGAGCACCGACAGGTGCCCGGTGGCCGCGGCCGTGGCACGCGCGCCGGGGCTGGTGACGCGCAGCCCGCCGTACAGGTAGTGGGTGAGCGCGGCCGCGATCACCGAGAGGATCACCGCGGCGAAGCCGAAGCCGAGCAGGAACCGGTACCAGGGCAGGTCGAAGGCGAAGAAGGCTACGTCCAGCTTGAACTGGGGGTCCTTCTGGCCGAAGGGCACGCCGTTGACCCACATCAGCCAGGTACGCCACTGACCGGACGCCGAGGCGCCGGCGATCAGGCCGACCAGGGCGGTGACGCCCAGCAGCAGCCACTTCTTGTACGGGGCGATGCCCATCCGGTACCGGTCGAGGTTCTGCTGCTCCATCGACATGGCGCTCAGCGGCGGTCGCAGCCGGTGGGCCAGCCAGATGTTGAACCCGACGGCGAGTGCCATCAGCAGACCGAACACGAAGAACAGCCCGATCTTGGTCCACAGGGTCGTCGTGAACACCGACGAGTAGTGGACCGACCGGTACCAGAGCCAGTCCGTCCAGAATCCCGCGAACATGGTGAACGCCATGCCGAGCACGGCCAGGACACCGAGTGTCATCAGGAGGGTTCGGACACGCCGGGACGGGCGGCCCACTCTGATCCGCGGCCCCGTCGGGGGGCCTCCGCCGCGGTCCGGCATCTGGAAAGCCAAGGTGCGCACCTCGAAGTTCGCTGTCGATTCGTCAGGCCCTCGGGTTCGTGGGCCCCCCGTGCGCCCCCGATATCGCGGGCCCACACATATGCAACTTACTCATCGTTTACTCGGTTCCCGATTCGGGCCAGTAACGAGGCAGGATTGTGACCATGTCCAACACCCCCATGGCAGCGAGCCCCCTCACCCGGGCCGTACTCGAGATCGACGAGTACGTCTCCGGCCTCGGCTGGGACCAGCCCGCACGCCTCTTTGCACTTGTCGACACCTCACGCCTGAGGGCGGACCAGCCCTCGCTCGCGGACCGGCTCGGTCTGCAGGACGAACCGGAGAGCACCGGCCTCACCCCGATCGAGCAGGACGAAATCCCAACGGACCAGCCGCTCGACGAGTTCCTGGGCACCATCGCCTGGCCCGACGCGGTGGTCGGCTGCGCCCTCGCCGTGGAACGCCTGATGCTCCCGCCGTCCGCCGAGGCCCAGGTCCCCGCGGGCCTGAACGAGGCGAAGCTGGCGCAGTGGGTGGCGGAGCACCCGGACCGTCAGGAGGTCCGCATGACGGTCGCGGTCCTGCGCGACGGCGCCCGCGACTCGGCCCTGCGGCTGCGGGAGAAGGACACGGCCACGGAGGTCCTCACGGGCTCCGACCTGGTGCCGGGTCTGGCGCAGGCGCTGACGGCGACCTTCGAGGAGTAGCCCCGCCGGGCGCCGGCGACTCGGACCCGTCACCGTCAGCGCGTGTCCGGCCCCGTCAGCTCTTCGCGCACGTCGGCAGGTCGGCGGTCTTCCCGGAGCGGATGTCCTCGAGCGCGCCGAGGGCGTCGTCGATGGTGCCCACCTTCACGAGGGTGAGCCCGTCGGGGGTGTCCTCGGCGGCGGCCGCGCAGTTCTCGGCGGGCGTCAGGAAGTACGTGGCGCCCTTGCCGCGCGCGCCGATGGTCTTCATCCCGATGCCGCCGATCGGGCCGACCTTGCCGGTGTCGTCGATCGTGCCGGTGCCGGCGACGAACGCGCCGCCGGTGAGGTCGCCCGGGGTGAGCTTGTCGTAGATGCCGAGGGCGAACATCAGGCCGGCGCTCGGGCCGCCGACGTCGGCCAGCTTGATGTCGATGGAGAACGGGAAGGTGTGGTCGGTCCCGGCGGAGATGCCGACGACGGCGCGCTTCTCGCCCTCGTCGTCGGAGGTAGCGGTGGTGACCGTGACCTCCTGGGTGCTGGTCGGCGTCCGGCCCTCCTTCTCCGCGGCGGCCTGCTCGTCGGCGGGCACGATCGTGAAGACGACGTCCTGTCCGGGCTCGTGCTCGGTCACCAGCTCGGCGACGTCCGCGGGCTTCTCGACGTTCGTCCCGTCCACGGCCTTGATCACGTCGCCGGCGTGCAGCCTGCCCTGGGCCGGGGAGTCCTTGACCACCGTGGAGACGACCACCCAGGACGTCACCGGGATGTCGAGTGCCTCCAGGGCGGCGACCTTGGCGCTCTCCTGAGACTGGCTGAACTCCTCGGCGTTCTCCTGGGTGGCCTCCTCCTCCGTCTTGCCCTCCGGGTAGAGCGTCTCGTGCGGCACCACCCGGTTGTCGTGCGCCAGCCAGCCGTAGACCGCCTCCACGAGGTTCATCTTGTAGTCGGCGCTGGTGACCCGGACGGTGGTCATGTTCAGATGCCCGCTCGCCTCGTAGGTCTGGTGTCCGGAGATCTGCAGCACCGGCTCGCCGTCGTGATCGCCCAGGGTGTTCACCGTCGGCCCCGGGGACATCTCCGAGTACGGCACGGGGATGAACACACCCGCGCACAGGAGCGCGATCAGCATCAGGGTGGAGGCGAGCATCGTCGCGGTGCGGCGTGGCATGGCACGACAGTACGGGACGTGGCTGTCGGAACACCGTCAGGGCGGCGTCCGGTCAGGCGCCGGTACGGGGCCTCTCCATGGCCTCGCGGAACCGGGCGTATCCGTCCAGTTCGGGGCCGTCGCTCCGTGCCTTGCGAGTGCGGTTGGCCCAGCTGCCCCACAGACCCGCGCCGACAGCGGCAACAAGCGGAATCAACAACCAGGCGAGCGCTGCCATGCCGACCTCCCAACCCCATGAGCTCCGCGACTGACTGATCAACAGATTAACCATCCGCAGTGACAACGCTCACGCCGGGGGGCCGGTTACGCAACCGGAGGCGCGCGGTGGCGGTGGGCCCGTCAGCAGGCGCCCACCCACTCCTCGGTCCCGTCGGAGAACGTCTGGTGCTTCCAGATGGGCACCTCGTGCTTCAGGTCGTCGATCAGCTTCCGGCACGCGTCGAACGCCTCGCCCCGGTGCGGGCAGGACACGGCGACGACCACGGCGAGATCCCCGACCTCCAGGTCCCCCACACGGTGGACGGCGGCGAGCGCCCGTACGGGGTGGTCCGCGGCGACCTTCTCGGCGATCCGCCGCATCTCGGCCTCGGCGCTGGGATGGCACGAGTACCCGAGCCGGTCGACGTCGGTCCCCCCGTCGTGGTTGCGCACCGTCCCCACGAACAGCGCGGTACCGCCGGCCGCGTCGTCCCCGACGGCCCGGAAGACCTCGTCCACGGACAGGGGGGTCTCCCGGATGCCGATCAGCTTGACGGGGTTCGGCGCGGCCGACTCACCCGGGTGCTCGTTCGTGGTTGCCATGCGTCCATCGTGCCCCACGGCGCGGACGGCGCGGAATGGCGTCATCACCCGGCACGCGCGTGTGCCCCTTTGGAGCCTCCTACAGGGCGGGCCGGCGCAGGACGGCCGGGTCGGGCCGCCCGGGCCTCAGATCCGGCGCCGCGCCTTGCGCGCCCGCCGCACCACCGCGGCCGCGCCCAGCAGCGCCACCGTCGCTCCCGCGGCACCCGCCGCCGTCGCGTCCTTGCGGCCGAGGCGCCGCCCCGCGACCGTGTGCCGCCCGGCGACCTCCTCCAGCAACTGGGCGAGCACCTCCTCGTTGGTGTACTTCGGCCGCCATCCGGCGTCGTGCAGCCGGCTGCCGCTCACCACCCAGGGGTACATCGTGTACGCCAGGTCACCGGCCGGGGACGGCGTCAGCCCGATCCGGTGCAGCCGGGCCGCCGCGCCGAGCGCGACCGTCGACGGCAGCTCCATCCGCCGGATCCCGCTGAGCTCCTCGACCTCCTCCTGCTCCAGCCACCCGTCGCACCCGACGACCAGTTCCCCGTCGGCCTTCTCCAGGACGGCGTACTCCAGGGCACTGCACAGGTCCTCGATGTGGCAGAACTGCCAGGCCGGCCGTGATCCGGCCACGACCAGCAGCCGAGGCGACTCGAAATACCTGGTCAGCGCGGTGTCCACGCCCCCGACCAGCACCGCCGGGCGGACGACGGTCACGTTGAGCCCCGGATGCGCCCGCGGCGCCCGCCGCGCGAGCCGCTCGATCTCCAGCAGGTCCCCGACGCCCGTGGCCTCGGCCGTGGCACGCAGCTCGGCGTCCTCGGACAGCGGCAGCTCGTTGTCCGGGAGGGCGCCGTAGACCATCGCCGACGTGCACAGCACCACCCGGTGCACGCCGGCCGCCGCGGCCGCGGTCAGGACGGTCTGCGTCCCCCGGACGTTGTAAGCCGTCCGGGCGGCCGCGTCGGTCTCCAGATCGAGGTCGAGCGCCAGGTGCACCACCACGTCAGCGCCGCGCAGCTTCTCGGCGATGGCCGGATCCCGTACGTCCAGGATCTGCCACTGTGCCGCCGCGCACTCACCGCGCCGCTCGTCGATGGCCACGACCTGTCTGACCTCGTCGGACGCGGCCAGCCGCTCGGTGAGCAGCGCCCCGGTCCCGGACGCGGCACCGGTGACCGCGACGACGGGTCCGCGCGCGCCGGAGCGGCCGGAACTGGTTGACTGGTTTCGCGCTGCGCGAACCTGCGGATCTGGGGAACTCACCGGGCGTCTCCAGCGGTTGTCTTCAGTACGGGCGCGCTCGACGCGTACGTACCAGGTGGCATCCATCCTGCCGCAGGCCGTCAGTCGGCGAAGCACCGAGGCCCGAACCGCCCCGGGTGTCTACGCTGGGTGGTGAAGTCGGGCAGCCGTGCCGCCGGAAAGAACCGGCGGCCCTACCAGCCGAGGAACCCCGTGAGTGACACCCCATTCGGATTCGGCCTTCCGCCGGAGGAGCCGGACGACGGCGACGAGGGCAAGAAGAAGGACCAGCAGGGCGGCGGTGGTCAGGGACCGGCCAACCCGTTCGGATTCGGGACGCCCGGAGCCGGAGGTTTCGGCGGCCCCGGTGCGGACAACCCGTTCGCCGCCATGTTCGGTTCCATGAACCCCACCGACCTGGGCGCCGCGTTCCAGCAGCTCGGCCAGATGCTCTCCTACGAGGGCGGCCCGGTGAACTGGGACATGGCCAAGCAGATCGCCCGCCAGACGGTCTCCCAGGGGACGGCGGACGGCACCAAGGACGCCAGTGTCGGCCCCGCCGAGCGCAATGCCGTCCAGGAGGCCGTCCGCCTGGCCGACCTGTGGCTGGACGACGCCACCGCCCTGCCTTCCGGCGCCGGCACCGCGGTGGCCTGGAGCCGCGCGGAGTGGGTCGAGGCGACGCTGCCCGCCTGGCGCGAGCTGGTCGACCCGGTCGCCGAGCGCGTCGGCACCGCCATGGGCGACGTGCTGCCGGAGGAGATGCAGGCCATGGCCGGCCCGCTGATCGGCATGATGCGTTCCATGGGCGGCGCCATGTTCGGCACCCAGATCGGACAGGCCGTCGGGGTGCTCGCCGGTGAGGTCGTCGGCTCGACCGACGTGGGCCTGCCGCTGGGCCCGGCCGGGAAGGCCGCGCTGCTGCCGGTCAACATCGAGGCGTTCGGCAAGGACCTCGGCGTGCCGCAGGAGGAGGTGCGGCTGTATCTCGCCCTGCGCGAGGCCGCCCACCAGCGCCTGTTCGCGCACGTGCCGTGGCTGCGCTCGCACCTGTTCGGCGCGGTCGACGGCTACGCCCGCGGGATCAAGGTCGACACGGCCAAGCTGGAGGACGTGGTCGGCCAGTTCGACCCGCAGAACCCCGAGCAGCTGCAGGAAGCCCTCCAGCAGGGCATGTTCCAGCCGGAGGACACCCCGGAGCAGAAGGCGGCCCTGGCCCGTCTGGAGACGGCTCTGGCGCTGGTCGAGGGCTGGGTGGACGCGGTGGTGCACGCCGCCGCCAAGCCGCGCCTGTCCTCCGCCGACGCGCTGCGCGAGACGCTGCGCCGCCGTCGCGCCTCGGGCGGTCCGGCGGAGCAGACGTTCGCCACCCTGATCGGTCTGGAGCTGCGCCCGCGCCGTCTGCGCGACGCCTCCCGCCTGTGGGCGTCCCTGACGGACGCGCGCGGTGTCGACGGCCGGGACGGCCTGTGGGCCCACCCGGACATGCTGCCGACCGCGACCGACCTGGACGACCCGGACGGCTTCGTGCACCGTGAGCAGCTCGACTTCTCCGAGCTGGACAAGATGCTCGGCGAGGCGGCCGGCGGCCCCGACCTGAAGAAGAAGGACGAGAAGGGTCAGGACGGGACCGACGCCGACGGCGGGAGCGGCGACGCCGAGTGAGCCTCCACGACGACGCGGTCCTGGTGCTCGAGGGGTACGAGGGCCAGGACGAGCTGCGCCGGGTCTACCTGGAGCATCTCGCGGCTCACCCCGACGGCATGTGGAAGGCCTGCGGGGACGGGCACATCACGGCGAGCGCCCTGGTGATCGACCCGGCGCGCGGGCGGGTCCTGCTGACCCTCCACAGGAAGCTGCGCATGTGGCTGCAGACGGGCGGCCACTGCGAGCCGGTCGACGAGACCCTGGCGGGGGCTGCTCTGCGCGAGGGTGCGGAGGAGTCCGGCATCGCCGGACTCACCCTGCTCTCCGGCGGTCCGGTGCGGCTGGACCGCCACCGCACGCCCTGTGCCTGGCACCTGGACGTCCAGTACGCGGCGACGGCTGCGTACGGGGCCGTGGAGGCGATCAGCGACGAGTCCCTCGACCTGCGCTGGTTCCCGTACGCCGAGGTCCCGGACGTGGCCGACGAGTCGGTCGTGCGGTTGCTGGAGGCGACCCGGGCCCGGCTCTGACGCGTAAGGGGTGACCGCCTGGCGATCACCCCTTACCGGTCGGCACCGCGCCCGCTCAGCTCCAGACGTTGCCCTGGTTCTGACCGCGCCCTCCCTGCTGCCCCATGCCGTACTGCGCGGACAGGCCCGAGCCGATCTGCGCGTTCTGCGGCGGCAGCAGCTCGCTGGGCTGGACGAGCGCGAAACCGCTGCCCATGAAGCTCAGCTCCCAGCCCTCGCCGGTGTTGCCACGGCGCCGCCACACCCCGGAGGAGTGCGTCTGGGCCTGCATGTGCACGCGCAGACCGGTGGACCAGGCGACGATCGCGTCGGCGTCGCAGTTGACGTACTTGTCGGGCGTCACCTGCATGAGCAGCGGGGCGCCGGAGGTCATCAGGGCGACCTTGCCCCGGCCGGTGATGTTGAGCTGGTACTTCCCCGAGCCCGAGATGCCGTACAGGCTGTCGACCGCGATGACCTCGTGGTGCAGGGACGAGTCCATCGCCAGTACGTAGCTGCTGTCGACGGTGAGACCCTCCTGCTCGACCTCCATCACGTGGATGTACTGGGCGAGGTTGGCGAAGAAGACCGTGCCCTGCCCGTGGCAGCGCATCAGGTCCAGGCCCTCACCCGTGCGCGCGCGCGAGCGCGACTGGTTGTTGCTCTGGTACTCGGCGTCGAACTCGACGAGGCCCTGGTAGGCGACCATCGTGCCCTTGCGGGCGAGCACGTCGTCGTGGCCCTCCAGGGCGACGCGGAGCATGTGCTTGTTCTGCAGGCTCCAGGCTTCCTGGGTCTGCTGGTCGTTGTGGGCGAAAAGCGGGCTCTGCATGGTGTTCTCGCTCCCCCTCAGCCCCGGACCCGGAGGCGGTCGGTGCTGTCCTCGCTGGGCTGGACGACGACGATCCCCTGACCGGAGAAGGCCATCTGGTAGGCCTCGCCGCTGCCGCGGCCGATCAGCGACTGCGCCTTGAAACTGCGCTTGCCCTTCACCTTGAGGTTCGGGGACCAGGCGACGAGCGCGTCCGGGTCGACGTACGTCTCGTCCTCGCCGCCGCCGCAGTCGACGACGATCGGCTTGCCCCGGGAGGTGAGCGCGACCCAGCCCTGGCCGGAGATCCGGGTGTTCCACAGGCCCTGGCCGGCGAACTTCGCCAGGCCCTTGACCCGTTCGACACCCCACGTCAGGTGGGCGTCGAAGGCGAGCAGGTTGGTGGCGTTGACGGAGATGCCGTCGCCGTTGAGGTTGATGACGACGACGTTCGCGCCGTAGTCGGCGAGGTAGAGCAGACCGTCGCCGGAGCACTTCATCAGGGGCGCGCCCTCACCGGTGGCCCAGTCGCGGGCGATCTGGCGGACGGCCGGCGGATTGGGCTCGTACTGGACGAAGCCCTCGTAGGCGACCATCGAGCCCACGCGCGCGAGGAGGTCGTTCCCGGTCTGCATGGCGACCTTCAGCATGTGGTTGCCGTGGTTCTCCATGCGGGCGGTGACCGGTGCGGGAGCGTAGCCCGCGAGCGGCTGGTTCATGTCGGGCTCTCCCTCAGATCTCGTACGGCTGGACGACGACGAAGTTGCCGGGCGCCGCCCGGAACTGCAGGTTGACGCTCTCGCCCGTGTCGCCCGCGTAGGAGTTGCGGCGCATCCGCACCTGGCTGGAGACGACCACCTGGGCGGCGGCGGACCAGGCGACGACCGCGTTGCAGTCGGCGAACGTGGTGGGCGTGACCGGCAGCACCACGGGCACGCCGTGCGTCTTGACGACGATCGTGCCGGTGCCCTGGAACTGCATCGTGAACAGCGCGCCCCCGGGGATGCCGTGGCCCTCGATGCGGCGGACCTCGTACTGGAGGCTTTCGTCGAAGGCGAGGACGTTCTCCGCGGAGACGCAGACGGCGTCGCCCTGGAGCTCGATGGGGTGCAGCATCGCGGAGTTGTCGGCGAGGAACACCTGCCCCTTGCCGGTGCAGCGCATCAGCTGCATCTCCTGGCCCGTGGCGTTGCCCACGACCCGGCCGGCGAATCCGGCGCCCTTGTAGCTGAAGTCGACCTTGCCCTGGTAGAGCACCATGCTGCCCTGCCGGGCGAGTACGGGCAGGCCTTCCGCGCCGAGGTCGACGCGGACCAGCTTCTTGTTCTGCTGGGTCCAGCGCTGCCCGGTCGCCGTCTCGCGGAACTGCTGGAGCGCCGCTGTCACACCGGCGCCCTGCGGCGCGCCCTGCGGCATCCCCTGCAGAACTCCATAGGGGGCTTGCGGGCCAGGGCCGGGGGGCGGTGTCTGCTGGCCGTGGCCCGGAGGTGGGGTCGGCCCGCCCGGCTGACCGTACCCGGGCGGCGGGGCCGGGGCGTGGGGGGCCGGCGGCTGGCCGTAGCCGGGAGGCGGCGGGGCGGTCTGACCGGGGACCTGGCCGTACGGCGACTGCTGCCGGCCGGGCTGGCCGTAACCGGGCGGCGGGGCCGGTGGCGGCACCGGGGAGCCGCCCGGTGGAGTATGCATGGGCGCGACGATGGTCTGCGCGGCGTGCACGTCGGGCCCGGGAGCGGGGACCGCGGGCGGCGGAGCGAAACCCTGCGGGGCAGGTTGCGCGGGCGGCGCGGCGAAACCCTGCGGGGCAGGTTGCGCAGGGGCCGGTGCGGGCGCGGGCGCGGTGGGCGCGCCGAACGCCGGAGGCGCCGCCGGCTGGGCGGGCGGGGCGAAGCCCGGGGCGGCGCCGGCCTGCGCCTGCTGGGGCGCGGGCGCCTCCTCCTCGGCCACCTCGCCGCCGAAGTTCCGCAGCAGCGCGTCCAGCCCGCCGTCGAAGCCCTGGCCGACGGCGGCGAACCGCCACACGTCCTTCAGGTAGAAGTCGCCCAGCATCACAGCGCGCTCGGTGGAGAACTCGGATCCGCTGAACGGGTACCGGGCCACCTCCTCGCCGCCCGCGACGATCCGGAGGTAACCGGAGGCGACCTGCGACATCTGCCCGGTGCCGTCGATCGTCGCCGTGAAGGACAGCTTCTGGATCTGCGGCGGAATCCGGTCGAGGGTGACCCGGAAGGACTCCGTGTCGCCCGCTTGTGCACCCAGGAGCTGGATGGACCCCTCGGGGGTCTTCGGCTGGTTGAAGAACACGAAGTACCGGTCGTCCGACAGCCGCTCCTCGGCGTCGAGACCGAAGCAGCTGATGTCGAAGCCCAGCCCGGGGGCGGAGATCTGCACGCCTACGTACAGATCCGTGCCCGCGGTGAGGTCACTGATCCTGGCCTTGTGGCCGCGTTGGAATTCCCTGGCCATGCGTTACGACCGTCCCCCATCCGAATGTGAGTGCGTCGCGCCAGGCTAACGGCAATCCCGGACACCGGAAGAAGTCGGTACACACCCGGTACAGAACCCGTGCGGGACCGCGCGGAACCTCCCGCCGGGGACGCCCGGGGCGCGCCCTACTCGCCGCGGTCGTCGGGGACGTGCGGCAGGCGGTCGGCGGAGACCACGCCCTCGAGGTATCCACGGGCCCGCTCGGTCCTCGGGTAGGCGTCCAGCAGCCGCCAGAACCGGGGCCCGTGTCCGGGGACGAGCAGATGCGCCAGTTCGTGGAGGAGGACGTAGTCGACGACGTACTCGGGCATGCCCTGGAGGCGGTGCGACAGCCGGATGCTCCCCTCGGACGGGGTGCACGAGCCCCAGCGCGTGTTCTGGTTGGTGACCCAGCGGACCGAGGCGGGCCGGGCCCGCCCGTCGAAGTACTGGCCCGACAGTCGCTCCGCCCGCTCGGCCAGTTCGGCGTCGCCGAGGACGCGTTTGCTCTCCTGGGCGGCCAGCTTGTCCAGCATGACGCTCACCCAGCGTCGCTCCTCCGCCTCGGACATCCGGGCGGGAATCAGCACGACGGTGCGGTCACCCTCCCGGTACGCGGAGACCGTACGGCGTCGCCGGGTGCTCCTGCGGACCTCGATCGCGCTCGTCCCCGAGCCGTTCGGCGGATTCTTCGGCGTGCGCTGGGGCGCCCCGGCGCGGTGCAGTGGGTCGGCGGACACGCCACGACGTTACCCGCTGCACCCGCGGAAGTCCCGGCTCCGGAAGGCTTCGGCGCCGATCCGCCGCCCCTCCTGCGAGGTGGACGGCTGATTCGTACGACGAATACCCACCCCTGTGGACAACTTTCGACGCCCGGTCGCACATCCGGGCATGCTGGCACTCGACGGCGGATTCGCGACCGACCGCACGAACCGGCACGTACCCGGCCACGACCGGGTGAGCGGTGTCGCTCGACCGTCCGCGAAGACCGGAGACTACGGGGGACCTGATATGCATCCGATGGTGAAGCCCGCGCTCAGGCGAGGCTGGCGCGACCTCAACACCGTGCAGTTCGGGATGACACCGGCGCACGCGCTGACGCTCGGCCCGGTGGACACGGCCACGGGCAGCTTCCTCGAACTGCTCAACGGCACCCGCGGGCCGACGCTCCTGCGCGAGGAGGGACGCCGCATGGACCTGCCGGACGGGCACGTCGACCGGGTGCTGGAGCGGCTGGCCCGGGCCGGACTGCTCGACGACTCCCGGGGCGGCGGGCCGGACGCCGACGCCCTGCGGGGGAAGAAGGAGGTTCTCGACCGGCTCCGTCCCGACCTGGCCTCGCTGTCCCTGACCACCACCGAACCGGGTGACGCGATCAGACACCTCGCCGCCCGGCGAGCCCTGCGAGTGCGGGTCGTGGGCGCTGGCCGGGTGGGCGCGGTGCTGTCCGGCCTGCTGTCGGGCGCCGGCGTCGGCGAGACCGACGTGCTCGACGGCGGACGCGTCGAGCCGTGGGACGTCGCCCCGGGCGGGCTCCCCGCCGAGTCCGTCGGCGACCGCCGGGACGAGACCGCCCGCCGGGTCGTACGCCGGGCCGCTCCCGACCGGCCGCCCCGCCGGCGTCCCACGGCCGCGTCCGAGGATTCCGCCCCGTCGTTCTCGCTGGTGGTTCTCGCCCCGCGCGACGACGTCGCGGTGCACACCCCCGACCCCGCCGCCGCGGAGTCCCTCATGGCCTCCGGCACGCCCCACCTGTACGCCGGGGTGGTGGAGGGCACCGGCGTCGTCGGTCCTCTCGTCCTGCCCGGCGAGACCGGCTGCGCGGGTTGTCTGCACGCGGACCGCACCGACCGGGACCCGGCCTGGCCCCGCCTGGTGGCGCAGTGGCGCTCCGGCACACAGCGCCGGGTACGGCCCTGCGACCTCACCCTGGCCACGACGGTCGCCGGGCTCGCGGCGGCCCACGCGCTGGCCTTCCTGGACGGCCGGACACCCTCCAGCGCAGGCGCGCGATGGGAGGTCTCCCTGCCCGGTCTGCGGTGGCACTCACGCCCGGTCCGGGCGCACCCGGCGTGTCCGTGCGGTGCCGCCGGAAAAGGTGGGCGGGAACACACCCCCGAGGACGGGGAGGAGCGCGCGACAATGGCTGGGCAAGGGCCGTCAGCGGGAGTACGCCGTAAGGCAGCACCGGCGCGGCCGGCTGGGACTTGGAGGGCGCATGTCTGATCTTCCGCGCAAGGCGGTCACCCGGACCGCCAAGCTCGCCGCGCTTCCGCTCGGCTTCGCCGGGCGGGCCACCTGGGGGCTCGGCAAGCGAATCGTGGGCGAGTCCGCGGAGATCGTCGGCCAACAGCTGCAGCAGCGCACCGCGGAGCAGCTGTTCAAGGTGCTGGGCGAGCTCAAGGGCGGGGCGATGAAGTTCGGGCAGGCCCTGTCCGTCTTCGAGTCGGCACTGCCCGAGGAGGTCGCCGGTCCCTACCGGGCGGCGCTGACCAAACTGCAGGAAGCGGCGCCGCCGATGCCGACGCGCACGGTGCACGCCGTCCTCGCGGAGCGGCTCGGAGAGGACTGGCAGGACCTGTTTCTGGAATTCGAGGACAAGCCCGCCGCCGCCGCCTCGATCGGTCAGGTGCACCGGGCGGTGTGGCACGACGGCCGCGAGGTGGCGGTCAAGGTGCAGTACCCCGGTGCCGGCGAGGCCCTGCTGTCGGACCTGAACCAGCTCAGCCGCTTCGCCCGCCTGCTGGGCCCGCTGGTCCCCGGCATGGACATCAAACCGCTGATCACCGAGCTCAAGGACCGGGTCTCGGAGGAGCTGGACTACGGCCTGGAGGCGCAGGCCCAACGGGCTCACGCCGAGGAGTTCGCGGACGACCCGGACATCGTGGTGCCGGACGTCGTCGAGCAGCGTGAGCAGGTGCTGGTCACCGAGTGGATCGACGGTGTCCCGCTGTCGGAGATCATCACGGACGGTACGGCCCGGCAGCGTGACCGGGCCGGTCAGCTCCTGGCCCACTTCCTCTTCTCGGGCCCGGCACGCACCGGTCTTCTGCACGCCGACCCGCACCCCGGCAACTTCCGTCTGCTGCCCGGTGGGCCGGAGGGCGAGGACGACTGGCGCCTCGGTGTCCTGGACTTCGGCACGGTCGACCGTCTCCCGGGCGGCCTGCCCGAGCCCATCGGGGAGGCCCTGCGGATGACACTGGACGGCGAGGCGGAGGCCGTCTACGAGATGCTCTGCGCGGAGGGCTTCGTCAAGGAGTCCATAGAGCTGGAGCCCGACGCGGTCCTCGACTACCTTCTGCCGATCATCGAACCGGCCCGGGTCGACGAGTTCACCTTCACCCGCGGCTGGATGCGGAGCCAGGCGGCCCGGATCGGCGACCCCCGCTCCCCCGCGTACCAGTTGGCCAAGCAGCTCAACCTGCCGCCCGCCTACCTCCTGATTCACCGCGTGACCTTGAGCACCATCGGTGTGCTGTGCCAGCTGGGTGCGACGGTGCGGCTGCGCGATGAGCTGGAGGAGTGGCTCCTCGGGTTCAGCCCCGAGAAGGAGGAAGAGGAAGAGAAGGACGTGTACGACACGGAGGGGACGGCGGCGGAAGCCTGAGCCACCGGCGCTGAACGCCCCGTGGGGGCCGGGTCCGTCCGACGGACCCGGCCCCCACGGGGAACAGCTCGCCTCCCGAGCAGGGAGGTCACCGCTTCGAGGTCACCGCTGCGGGGTCACCGCTGCGGGAAGTCGGTCACTGCATGACCGCCATGGCGAGCGCGCGCCGGGCACGCATCGAGGCGCGCTCGGCCCGGCGCTGCATCCGGCGAGCGGTCGCCAGGCGCAGCGCCCGGCGCTCCCGCTCGGCCTCGATCAGGCGATCGTGCATATGCGCACGAGCCAGGGCTTCTGGGATGAGTTGCATCTCTCGGGTCCTGTTCTGGCGCGAGTCCTTCGCACCGCTGGTGGTGAAGTCTTCAGGCGTGGTGCCTGCGATGTCGTAGGTGGACGGCTTCATCGGGGCCTGCTTCTTGGGGTCGTGCGTGAGGGGGCGGTCGATCGTTCCTGCGGTGTTCATGGTGTTCATGCTGTGACCGGGTTCTTGCGCGGGCGGCCACGGGGCCGCTTCCGGGCGACGACGACACCCTGGACGAACAGCTCGCCACCCCAGACGCCCCAGGGCTCACGCCGCTCCTTGGCACCGGCGAGGCAGGCCTCGACCAGCGGGCAGGTGCGGCAGAGGGACTTGGCGTACTCCACGTCCGCCGGCGACTCGGCGAAGAAGACCTCCGGGTCGTAGGAACGGCACGGGACAGGCACGCCGAGGTTCTCGATGGCGTCGTCGAGCGCGGTGAGCGGGATGAGCGGGGTCAAGGCGGGGTCCTCCGTGGGGACGGGCTTGGGGATCGTGTCGGAAGGTGGTACGGACGGGGCGTGCGCTTCGAGTTGCACGGGTGGTCTTCCTCGTCTGGTCGTTCCGGCCGGTCGGCCGGTTGGCGGCTTGGTACCGGGTTCTTTTCTTGTCCCGAGGCTCCTTCGCGCCGTCGTCCCCGTTCGAGGACAAACAGAAGGGCCGCGGATCCCGGGTGGGGTTCCGCGGCCCTGAAGGCGCCGGCCTGATCGAGATCAGGCTGGATCACTCCAGGGTTCTGGCCCACGGAAGGCCCACATCAGGTGGTGCTGCGTCGTCTGCTTCCGGAATCCGGCACCGGTCGCGGCAAAGGCATAGGCCTGCGCCTGTGCCTCTACTGCTGCTTCCAGTGCCTTGGTCGGTCGCTCATTGCGCTCACGGACGGGAAGGCCCGCGGGGACAACGGAGGCGGAGGCCGGACGCACGGCGTCAATGCCGGACACACCGGTGCCCGAGTTCGAGGCGCCGAGCGTGCACAGGGAGACGGCCGAGCGATCGGTCAATTTGGCGGTGGAGCTGACGATGGAGCTGAAGTCGATGCTGATCACTGGGCTCGCCTCCTCTCGGCGTCTCGGGGGACTGGGACGAACCAGTCCGCGGATATGCAAGTACAACACGGGTCCGGGGCCTCCGGGAAGGCCGCCGTTCCCCGTGACCAAGAACCTATGGGGATTCCCGGGGCATGCGCAAACTATTTTTCCGACGAGTTCGTATCAGGCGTCGTCGTCAAGCCCCGCTCCGTTCTGGCCTGCGCAGATGGCCAGGACGTCGGTTCCGTAGCGGTTCAGCTTGCGTGCCCCGACTCCCGGAATCCGGGCCAGCTCGCGCTCGTCCTCGGGGACGGACTCGGCGATCGCCATCAGCGTCTTGTCGGTGAAGACGCAGAACGCTGGCTGCCCGCTGCGTCCCGCCTGGATCGCGCGCCACTCGCGCAACCGCTCGTAGACGCCCTCGTCCATGTCGGACGGGCAGTCCTCGCAGCGCATCAGCTTCAACTCGCCCGCGTCGGTGAGCGTGCGCCCGCAGACCCGGCAGCGGGCCGGGGTCCGCTGGGTCCGTCTCGGGACGGCGGCCACGGTGGCCCCGCTCCCGACACCGCGTTCCACACCTGCGGAGCCGCCCGCGGCCGTACGCCCGCCCGACCCGCCCGAGCCGGGCCGCAGTCCCTTCAGGAAGCGGCTGGGGCGGCGGCTCGGCCGGCCGCCGGGCGAGCGGGCGAGGGCCCAGGAGAGGTGCAGACGTTCGCGCGCGCGGGTGACACCGACATAGAGGAGACGGCGCTCCTCCTCGATCTGCTCGTCGGTCTTTGCGTAGGTGATCGGCATCATGCCCTCGGCGACGCCCACCAGGAAGACGACGTCCCACTCCAGTCCCTTGGCCGAGTGCAAGGAGGCGAGGGTGACGCCCTGAACCGTCGGGGCGTGCTGGGCGCCGGCCCGCTCGTCGAGTTCCGAGACGAGGTCGCTCAGCGTGGCACCCGCTCTGGCCGCGGCGAAGTCCTGGGCGAGGCTGACCAGCGCGGCCAGCGATTCCCAGCGCTCCCGCACGGCGCCCGACCCGGCCGGGGGTTGTGTGGTCCACCCCTCCCCGGACAGCACCGCACGCACCTGCGAGGGCAGGTCGACGGCGTCGTCGAGGAGGGAGTCGTTGCCGCCGAAGCGCGCTGCGGCCCGCAGGGAACTGCCGGCCTTGCGCACCTCGGGGCGGTCGAAGAAGCGCTCGGCACCGCGCAGCTGGTAGGGAACCCCGGCGTCGGCGAGGGCCTGCTCGTAGGTCTCGGACTGGCTGTTGGTGCGGAACAGGACCGCGATCTCGGCGGCCGGAACGCCCGAATCGACGAGCTCCCGGATACGGCGGGCGGCCCCTTCGGCCTCGGCCGGTTCGTCGGCGTACTCGGTGTAGAGGGGCTCGGGACCCGCGGGGCGCTGGGAGATCAGCTCCAGGCGGTGGTCGGCGGCGCGGCCCCGGGCCTGGGCGAGCAGGCCGTTGGCGAGATGGACGACCTGCGGGGTGGAGCGGTAGTCACGGACCAGTTTGACGACGGTGGCGCCGGGGTGACGGGCCCGGAAGTCGAGCAGGTGGTCGGGGGTTGCGCCCGTGAACGAGTAGATCGTCTGGCTGGCGTCGCCCACCACGCACAGGTCGTCGCGGTCCCCGAGCCACAGCTCCAGCAGGCGTTGCTGGAGGGGGCTGACGTCCTGGTACTCGTCGACCACGAAGTGCTGGTACTGGGCGCGGACCTGCTCGGCGACGTCGTGCCGGTCCTGGAGGACGGCCACGGTGAGCAGCAGCACGTCCTCGAAGTCGATGACGGAGCGTCCGCGCTTGAGGTCCTCGTAGGCCGCGTAGAGCTGGGCGATCTCAGCCGGATCGCGGGGCACCTCACGACCGGCCCTGGCCGCCGCGAGGGCGTAGTCGGCGGGGACGGTCTGGGTGACCTTGGACCACTCGATCTCGGCGGTGACGTCACGCAGCTCACCCCGTTCGAGGCGGATGCGGCAGGCGGCGGCCGCGTCGGCGACGAGCTGGATCTTGCGGTCGACGAGCCTGGGCAGGGAGCCGCCGATCGCTTTCGGCCAGAAGTACTGGAGCTGGCGGAGCGCCGCCGAATGGAAGGTGCGGGCCTGCACCCCCGCGGCACCGAGCTGGCGCAGCCGGCCGCGCATCTCCCCGGCGGCGCGGTTGGTGAAGGTGACGGCGAGCACGCTGGAGGGCTGGAGGATCCCGGCGCGTACCCCGTAGGCGATGCGGTGGGTGATCGCCCGGGTCTTGCCGGTACCGGCGCCCGCCAGCACGCACACCGGACCGCGCAGGGCGGTGGCCACCTCGCGCTGCTCGGGGTCGAGCCCTTCGAGCACCGCGTCTGCCGAGTCCGGTACCTGCGGGAAGAGGGTGGAGTGCGTTGCTGCTGTCACACAGCCATGCTGCCAGGTCGCGGGAGACAGGTGAGTCCGTTGTCCACAGGCACGCACCGATGGTCATACGATGCGACCGGTGTCACGTGACGGGAATGGTGGCGCCACCGCAGACGTTCCCCCGGTGCGACCTCATCCCCGAGCCGCCGAAGGAGCGCGAAAGACATGCCGGGCACTGTGACGATGTACAGCACCACGTGGTGCGGCTACTGCCGCCGGCTGAAGAGCCAGATGGACCGCGAGGGCATCGCGTACTCCGAGATCAACATCGAGCACGACCCGGAGTCCGCCGCGTTCGTGGAGAAGGCCAATGGCGGAAACCAGACGGTGCCCACGGTGCAGGTGGTTCCCTCCGGTGGTGGCGCCGAGGTCGTGATGACGAACCCGAGCCTCGCCCAGGTGAAGCAGGCGCTCGGCGCCTGACTCCCGCGGGACGCAGCCCCCGACCGGCCTGACGCCGATCGGGGGTTTCGTGTGTCCCGGAGACTCCGGCGCCAGACTCCGTACACCTCGAAGATCACGGACGTCGCGCCAGAAAGACGAACTCCCTTCCTGGGCGGTCGGGCGCCTCGCGAACGCCGTCCACCACGTATCCGTGCGCGACCAGGTCCCGCTCGACTTCCTCCCGCTCGCGGAAACGCAGCGTCGATTCCGACGTCAGCACCCGCCCGTCCACTGCGAACCCGTAGGTCCAGCGGAACGTGACCAGGGGCAGGCTCACCTCAGTCAGCTGCACCCAGCTCTCGACCGGGCCGACGTCCGGGATCTCGGTCACGCGGTAGGAGTTCTCGCGGGTCCACTCCTCCCAGGCTCGTCTGGCCGGATCGCGCGTCTCGAAGACCAGATGTCCGCCGGGCCGCAGTGCTGCACGGGCTCCCCGTAGCGTCTTCCGCCAGGTCTGCGGATCAGTGATGGCCTGGGCGACGTTCGCTGTCATCGTCGCGAGGTCGACCTGCAGTGCTGGGAGGTCTGTCGCGTCACCGCAGATCCAGCGCACTCGCTCACTTCCCGGCTTGGCCCGAGCGACGTCGATGGACGCCCGGGCGGGATCCACGCCGACGACCTCGATCTCGCGGTCGGCCAGGAGCAGGGCGAACACTCCTGTGCCGCAGCCGATGTCCAGTACGCGTCGCACCTCGAACTCCTCTGTCATCTCCAGGTACGCATCGAGGTCGCTGCGGTCGGGATCGAGGGGATCGTGGATGGCGGCGAGTCGTGGATGGGTGAAGCAGTCGTCAGCCATGCGGCCGAACGTATGCAGAGCCGGGGCCGAACAACCACTGGGTTTCGTCGACGGTTCCCCTACGGCGGCACCGCACGGCAGAGCAGGCCAGAGCTTGGCGGAGGGGCGGGGCACGACTCCGTGACCGGCGTTTGCCGACCGCCGGGTCTGCCGGCTGGAATCCTGCCACGGTTTCAGGGCCCGTCGGAGCGGCCCTCGCAGGGGGTGATCCTCGTTTGCCCTGGCCCTCCCCGTGCGGGGAGGGCCACCTTTCTACGACGTCGTGCCTCAGAAGAAACTGCGCGTCGGCAGTGGCTTGCCGTACCAGAGTTCGATCAGGCGGGCCGCGATCGAGATGCCGTAGGGCGGGAGCACCTCGCCGGACTCGAAGGCCGCGTCCAGTTCGTCGCGGGAGAACCAGCGGGCCTCGTGGATCTCGTCGCCGTCGACGTTGATCTCGGTCGAGGTGGCGTGCGCCATGAAGCCCAGCATCAGGCTGGACGGGAAGGGCCAGGGCTGGCTGGCGACGTACTCGACGGGGCCGACGGTGATGCCGGCCTCCTCGTGCACCTCACGGCGTACCGACTGCTCGATGGACTCGCCCGGCTCCACGAAACCGGCGAGCGTCGAGAAGCGGCCCTCGGGCCAGTGCACCTGGCGGCCCAGCAGGATGCGGTCGTCCCCGTCCGTGACCGCCATGATCACGGCGGGGTCGGTACGCGGGTAGTGCTCGGCGCCGCAGGCGGGGCAGCGTCGGATGTGGCCGGCCGCGGCGATGACGGTCCGTTCACCGCAGCGGGAGCAGAAACGGTGCAGGCGCTGCCAGTTCTCCAGAGCGACGGCGTGGGCCATGAGTCCGGCGTCCCGGGGCGACAGGAGAAGTCCGGCCTCGCGCAGGCTCGCCGCCCGGGCGGACTGGTCCATGCGGCCGGGCAGGGAGTCCTTCTGGAGGGCGAAGTAGCTGACGCCTTCCTCGTCGGTGCCCAGGAAGTAGCGGTGCGCCTCCGTGAGCGGGGCTTCGAAGGAGGGGGTCATGACGAGTTCGGTCCGCCCGTCGGGCGTCTCGTCGATGAGGGCCTGACCGCCGGAGACCACGAAGCAGCGTGTCGAAGGATGGCTCCACGCCGCCGCGAGCCAGGCCTCGTCGAGGCGGTGGTGGGCGGCACGGTCGATGCCGCTCGGGGCGGTGAGCGAGATGGGACGGTCGGCTGTGTGGTCGGTCCAGGTGGTCACGGGTGCTTCCAACTCCCCCGGTGAGCGGTTCGGTTCTCAGGCGGTTCAGCGGTTCGTACGGCGGGTGGTGTCCGGGGCCGGGAGGGCTCGGCGGCGCGGGGCGGCCTCACCAGTGTGCCGCGCCCGCGACACCGGTCCGGACCACCGTGCAGGGCGCTCAGGGCGCGCGGCGCCAGTGCTCCGCCAGGTCACCCCACAGGTGGGCGGAGGCCTCGACGCCCTTCAGGAGGAGGTCGAGCTCGACCTTCTCGTCCGGGGCGTGCCAGCCGTCGGACGGGACGGAGATGCCGAGGAAGAGCACCGGGGCGCCGAGGACCTCCTGGAGGTCGGCGGCGGGTCCCGAGCCGCCTTCGCGGGTGAAGCGGACCGGTTTCCCGAAAGCCCGGCCCATGGCGCGGACCACGGACTGCAGCGCCGGGTGGTCCAGCGGTGTCAGGCACGGGCGCGTCGCCGACCCGAAGGCGACCTCGCAGCGGACACCGGGTGGCACCTGCTCGGCGACCCAGTCGCGCACGGCCTTCTCCACATGGTCGGGTTCCTGCCCCGCGACCAGCCGGAAGGAGAGCTTCACCATGGCGGACGACGGGATGATCGTCTTGCTGCCCGGACCTTGGTAACCGCCGCCGATGCCGTTGACCTCGGCGGTGGGGCGGGCCCAGACGCGCTCCAGGGTGGTGTGCCCGGCCTCGCCGTGGGCGGCGTACGACTTGGCCGTGCGCAGCCACTGCCGCTCGTCGAAGGGCAGCTCGGCGAAGAGGTCGCGTTCACGGTCGGTGAGTTCGACCACGCCGTCGTAGAAGCCCGGGATCGCCACCCGCGCGTGCTCGTCGTGCAGGGCGGCGACGAGCCGGGCGAGGGCGGTGGCCGGGTTGGGCACCGCGCCGCCGAACGAACCGGAGTGGACGTCCTGGTCGGGGCCGTACAGCCGGATCTCGCACTCGGCGAGGCCGCGCATCCCGGTGCACACCGTGGGGGTGTCCTCGGACCACATGCCGGTGTCCGAAACGATCACCGCGTCGGCGGAGAGCCGCGCGGCCCGCTGCTCGACCAGGGCGCGGAAGTGCGGGGAGCCGAACTCCTCCTCGCCCTCGATCAGCAGCTTGAGGTTGACCGCCGGGGCGGTGCGGCCGGACGCGGCGAGGTGGGCGCGGACGCCCAGTGTGTGGAAGAACACCTGGCCCTTGTCGTCGGCCGCCCCGCGCGCGTGGAGGCGGCCTTCCCGGACGAGGGGTTCGAAGGGCTCGCTGTGCCAGCCGTCCTCGCGGGCGGCCGGCTGCACGTCGTGGTGGCCGTAGACGAGGACCGTCGGGGCCTCCGGGTCGCCGGAGGGCCACTCGGCGAAGACGGCGGGGGCTCCCGGGGTCGGCCAGATCTCGGCGGTCGGGAAGCCGGTCTCCTTGAGCTTGGCGGCGAGCCAGTCGGCGCTGCGGCGTACGTCGGGCGCGTGCTCGGGCTGTGCCGACACGGACGGGATGCGCAGCCACTCGGCGAGGTCGTCGAGGAAGGCGGCGCGGTGGTGCTCGATGTACGTACGGACAGCGCTGTCCGGGGTCTCGCTCATGCTCACGAGCCTATCGGCCCGCACGGACTCCCTGACCGTGCGGTTCGTCACCGACCGGGTCGGTCAGCAGCAGGTTCTCCAGCGCGGTGCGGTCCGGCAGGTCGTCGGGCCGGACGATCTCGCCGGTGCGTACGTGGAGGAAGGCGGCCGTCACGGATTCCAGCGGGACGCGCTGCTGCTCGGCCCAGGCGAGGCGGTAGAGCGCGAGCTGGAGCGGGTCCGCGGTGCCGGCACGGCTGGTCTTCCAGTCGACGATCTCGTACGTCGCCGAGGTCCCGTCGCCCTCCTTGTAGACGGCGTCGATGCGGCCGCGTACGACCCGGCCGGCGAGCGAGAACTGGAACGGCGCCTCGACACGGTAGGGGGTGCGGCGGGCGTACCCGGTGCGTTCGAAGGCGTCCTTGAGGAACTCCAGGTCGCGTTCGTCGGCGATCTCGGCGTCGCTGCCGGGCAGCTCCTCGGGCTCGAGGAAGGGCAGTGTCAGCGGTTCGAAGCGGGCCTCGACCCAGGCGTGGAAGCGGGTGCCGCGGCGGGCCGCCGGCTGGGGCGGGCGGGGCATGGGCCGGGCCAGCTCCTGAGCGAAGCCGTCCGGATCCGCGGCCAGGCTCATCAGCTGCGAGGCGGTCAGCGACGCCGGGAGGCGCACTTCGGTGACGCTCTCGCGGGCGCGCAGGAGTTCGCCGGTGAGAGCGTCGAGGTCGCGGTCCCAGGAGGCGACGGTGCGGGCCTCCTCCGGCGTGAGGCGGGCGGGGGCGTCGGGGGCGCGGGAGGCGGCGGCCGGCTCCGGCTCGTGGGGGTGGGGGCTGGGCAGGCCGGTGCCGCCGGGCTGTCCGGGCAGGGCCCCGCCGGGCTGTTCCGGCAGGGCCTCGCCGGGCTGTTCCGGAGGTGTCGCCTGGTGCGGGACGGTGGGGCGGCCGGGCGGTGGCACGGGGGTGCGGTCCGGGGGCACGGCGGTGCGGTCCGGGGACCCGGGAGCGCGGTCCGGGGGTGTGGTGGGGCGGTCCGGGGTCCAGGTGTCCCAGCCGGCGGGGTCTTCCGTCCAGCCCGGTTCCTCCGCTTCCCGGGGTGCCTCGTCGTCCCCGGGGGGTGGCGGCCAGTCCGGGTCGCCGTAGGTGTCGGGGGCGTGCGCGACCTCCCGGGCGTCGTCCTCGTGGGAGGCGAGGTCCTCCAGGTGGGCGAGGACCGTCTCCGCGGCGGCCCGGCGGCGGGCGAGAGCCTCGTCGTCCAGGGGGAGGGGCCAGGCCTGGTCGGCGGTGGCGCGGAGCAGGGCCGGGTTCTCCTCGTCCTCGGCGGGTTCGTCCGCCCAGGCCTCGATCTCGCCGTGTCCGGCGGCGCAGTGCTCGTACAGGGCGGTGAGGAAGTCCGACGGTCCGCGGGGCTTCTTCTGGCTGGGGCCCCACCAGTGGCCGGAGCCCAGCAGCAGGGACCGGGGCCGGGTGAAGGTGACGTAGCCGAGACGCAGCTCCTCGGTGTGCTGATGCCCCTTCATGGCCTCGTGGAAGGACTTCAGGCCGCGCGAGTCCCAGGAGTCCACGTCGGGCAGGGTGTCGGCGTCGCCGCGCAGGCGGTGCGGCAGGACCTTGCCCTGGGCGGTCCACTTCTCGCGGCCCTGGCCGCTGGGGAACGTTCCGGTGACCAGACCGGGCACGGCGACGACGTCCCACTCCAGTCCCTTCGACTTGTGCGCGGTGAGCACCTTGACGGTGTTCTCGCCGCCGGGCAGGGCGTTGTCCAGGCCCTTCTCGTACTGGGCGGCCGTGCGCAGGAAACCGAGGAAGGCGAGCAGGGTCGCCTCGCCGTCGCCGGCGGCGAAGGACGCGGCGACGTCGAGGAAGTTCGACAGGGTCTCGCGGCGGCGGGCGGCCAGGGCGTGGGGGGACGCCGACAGCTCGACCTCCAGGCCGGTGACGGCGAGGACGCGGTGCAGCACGTCCATGAGCGGGTCGGACAGAGCCCGGCGCAGGTCGCGCAGCTCGGTGGCCAGCCGCGCGAACCGCACCCGCGCGTCGGGCGAGAAGGGCAGCCCGTCGTCGTCCCCGGTGCCGTCCAGGGGCGTCTCCAGGAAGGTGTCGAGGGCGTCCGCGAGGGATATCACCTCGGACGGGTCGACACCCTCGACGGCCGCGGCGAGCCGCCGGTCGGGGTCGTCGCCGCCGTCCACACGCGCGTGGGCGACGAGCAGCCGGGCCCGCCGCCCGAGGAGGGCGAGGTCGCGCGGGCCGATGCGCCAGCGGGGCCCGGTGAGCAGGCGGACCAGGGAGGCGTTGGCGCCGGGGTCCTGGAGGACTTCGCAGACGGCGACCAGGTCGGCCACCTCGGGCAGGTGCAGCAGTCCGGACAGGCCCACGACCTCGACGGGAACGTCACGGGCGACCAGCGCGCCCTGGATCCCGGCGAAGTCGGTCGCCGTACGGCACAGGACGGCGATCTCGCCGGGCGCCTTGCCGGTGCGCACCAGGTGGGCGACGGAGTCGGCGATCCAGTCGATCTCCTCGGCGTGGGTGCGCAGCAGGGCGCAGCGGACCATGCCGTCGTGTTCGGCGCCGGGGGCGGGGCGCAGGGCCTGAACGCCCGCGTGCATGGCGCGCAGGGGCCCGGCGAGGTCGTTGGCGAGGTCGAGGAGCCGGCCGCCGCTGCGGCGGTTCTCACTGAGTGCCTGGCGGGTGGCGGGGCGCCCGTCGTCGTGGGCGAAGTGCTCGGGGAAGTCGTCGAGGTTGGCGACGGAAGCCCCGCGCCAGCCGTAGATCGCCTGGCAGGGGTCGCCCACGGCGGTCACGGGGTGCCCGGTGCCGCCGCCGAACAGGCCCGCCAGGAGGACGCGCTGGGCCACCGAGGTGTCCTGGTACTCGTCGAGCAGTACGACCCGGAAGTCGTCCCGCAGCACGCGGCCCACCTCCGGGAGGCCGGCGAGCTGCGCGGACAGGGCGATCTGGTCGCCGAAGTCGAGCAGGTCGCGTTCGCGCTTGGCGGCCCGGTAGCGGATCACCAGGTCGGCGAGTTCACGGCGCGCGGCGGCGGCCTCGGGGACCTTGCGCAGATCGGCGTTGCTCAGCTTGACGCTCCGCAGGGACTCCAGGAGGCCGGCGTCCCAGGTGCGCAGCTCCTCCGGACGTACGAGGTGCTCGGCGAGTTCGGCGTCCAGGGTGAGGAGGTCGCTGACCAGGTCGGCGAAGGAGCGGGTGAGCGACGGGTAGGGGCCGGGGGCCTCGCGCAGGACCCGCGCGGCGAGCTGGTAGCGGGTGGCGTCGGCGAGGAGACGGGAGGTCGGTTCCAGCCCGAGGCGCAGTCCGTGGTCGGTCAGGAGGCGGCCCGCGAAGGCGTGGTAGGTCGAGATCACCGGTTCGCCCGGCGGGTTGTCCGGGTCGATCACGTCCGGATCGGTGACGCCGGCCTTGATCAGCGCCTTGCGGACGCGTTCGGCCAGTTCACCGGCCGCCTTGTTGGTGAAGGTGAGGCCGAGGACCTGCTCCGGGGCGACCTGGCCGGTCCCGACCAGCCACACCACCCGCGCCGCCATCACCGTCGTCTTGCCCGATCCGGCGCCGGCCACGATCACCTGCGGTGCGGGCGGCGCGATGATGCAGGCCGTCTGCTCCGGGGTGAAGGGGATGCCGAGGAGCTCCTTGAGCTGATCGGGGTCCGTGAGATGGGCGGGCACGTGAAAGAGGCTAGCGGCGGCCACTGACAGCGGGTGCCGGATCGCCCCCGGAGTGAGGAGAAGCGCAGGTCAGCACCTGTGGTGCCGCTCATCACACCGGTCCCTCACTCCAGCACCGCTCATCACACCGGCCCCCTCGACCCGGCGCTGCCGCACCGGAAGCCCGTTGCGGGGCGCCGGCTCCGGCCCCTCGCGCCGGCGCCCTCGCACCGGGCGCCCGCTGCGGAAGTCCGGTGGCAGCTCACTCCACGACGTGCCGTCCCTCGGGCCGCGCGCTGCACGACGCGCGGAAGGCGCAGTGGGTGCAGTGCTGACCCGCGGTCGGGGTGAAGCGTTCGTCGAGGACCTTGCCGGCGGCCGTGGCCAGCAGGTCCCCGACCCACTCGCCCGCCGGTCCCTCCACGGCCTCCTGCGCCTGCACCTTGGGCAGGGTCTCGCCGCCGTCCCGTCTGGACGCGCCCTGGCGAAGCTGGACCAGTTCGGCGCCACCCGGTTCGGGACGGCTGCCGTCGAACGCCTCGTCGACGGCCCCTTCGCGGACGGCCAGCTGGTAGACGGCGAGCTGGGGGTGGCGCGCCACCTCGGCGGAGGTGGGCGCCTGTTTGCCGGTCTTGAAGTCGACGACGTAGGCACGGCCGTCCCCGTCGGTCTCGACGCGGTCCATCTGTCCGCGGATGCGTACCTCGTAGTCGCCCGCCGCCAGCGTCACGTCGAAGTCGTGCTCGCTGGCCACCGGTGTGCGTCCGGCACGGTCCATGACGTGCCACTTGAGGAAGCGTTCGAGCGCCACACGCGCGTTGGCCTTCTCCTGCGCCGACTTCCACGGCGCGTCGAAGGCGAGCGCGTTCCACACGGAGTCCAGACGTTCCATGAGGACGGCGAGGTCGGCCGGGGTGTGCCCGGAGGCCACCTCGTCGGCGAGGACGTGCACCACGTTGCCGAAGCCCTGGGCCGCGGTCGCGGGGGCATCGGCCTTCACCTCGCGGCCGAGGAACCACTGCAGGGCGCAGGTGTTGGCCAGCTGGTCGAGGGCGCTGCCGGACAGCGTGACGGGCAGGTCGCGGTCGCGCAGCGGCACCTTGCTCTCGGTCGGGTCCCACATGCCCCACCAGCGGTAGGGGTGGGCGGACGGCACCAGGGGGCGTCCGTCCTCGTCGGTGAGGGCGGCCAGGCGGGCCAGGCGGCGGGCGGCGGCCTCCCGGAGCGGCTCGGAGACGCGGGGGTCGACCGTGGTGGCGCGCAGCTCGGCGACGAGCGCCGCGACGGCGAGAGGCCTGCGGGGCCGGCCCGTGACGTCGGCGGGTTCGACGCCCAGCTCGGTCAGGAACCGGGAAGGCTGGTCGCCGTCGTCGGCAGGTGCCTTCACGGCGGTCACGACGAGCCGTTCCCGCGCGCGCGTGGCGGCCACGTAGAAGAGGCGGCGTTCCTCCGCGAGCAGCGCTCCGGGGGTGAGCGGTTCGGCGAGTCCGTCGCGGCCGATGCGGTCGGCCTCCAGCAGGGAGCCCCGGCGGCGCAGGTCGGGCCACAGGCCCTCCTGGACGCCGGCGACGACGACCAGCCGCCACTCCAGCCCCTTCGCGCGGTGCGCGGTCATCAGACGGACGGCGTCGGGGCGTACGGCACGCTGCGTGAGGGTGTCCGCGGCGATGTCCTCGGCGTCGATCTCCTCCAGGAAGTTCAGGGCGCCCCGGCCGCCGTTGCGCTCCTCCGCGCGGGCTGCCGTCGCGAAGAGCGCGCACACGGCGTCGAGGTCGCGGTCGGCGTTGCGGCCGGCCGCGCCGCCGCGCCGGGCGGAGCGCTCCAGGCGGGTGGGCCACGGCGTGCCCTCCCACAGGTCCCACAGCGCCTCCTCGGCGCTGCCGCCGCCCGCCAGGCGCTCACGGGCCTTGCGGAGCAACGCGCCCAGGCGCTGGGCACCGCGCGCGTACGCGGGGTCGTGCACCGCCAGCCGCTCGGGCTCGGCCAGCGCCCGTGCGAGCAGTTGGTCCGAGGGCGGCGGCAGCGGGTTGCCGGCGGCACGCTCCTCCTCGCGCAGCGCGCGACCGAGGCGGCGCAGATCGGCCGCGTCCATGCCCGCGAGGGGCGAGGTGAGCAGGGTGAGGGCGGTCTCGGTGGGGAGCCAGCACGGCTCCGGCGCGCGGTGGGCCCCCGAGCCGGGCGCGGGCTCCGCCGGCACCTCGGTGTCCGCCTGACGTCCGTCCTGCCCAGCCGTCTCCGTGTCGTCCTCGGAACCATGCCGCCCAGCCGTCTCCGTGTCGTCCTCGGAACCATGCCGCCCAGCCGTCTCCGTGCCGTCCTCGGAACCGTCCGGCCCCGCCCCCCCGGCCTCGGGCTCGGGTCCGTCCTGCCCAGCCTCCATATCGGCGTCCACCGAGGGGCCGGCCTCCGCCCGCACCTCCACGTCCCCCTCAGGACCGGCCTCCCCCTCCGCCGCATCCACGTCCCCCTCAGGACCGGCCTCCCCCGCCGCACCGCTGTCCTCCCCGTCCCCGCCCGCGGCATCACCCGCGTCACCGAGCCCCGCCCCGGGCCGCTCCCCCTCCTCGGCCTGTGCCACGGCCCGCAGCGCCGTCAGCAAGGGCGCCACCGCCGGCTCGTGGCGCAGCGGGAGGTCGTCGCCGTCGATGTCCAGGGGGACGCCGGCCGCGGTGAGGGTGCGGCGGACCGTCGGTATCGTGCGCGCGCCGGCGCGCACCAGCACGGCCATCTCGCCCCAGGGCACGCCGTCCTCCAGGTGCGCCCGGCGCAGGATGTCGGCGATGTTGTCCAGCTCGGTGCCGGATGTCGGGTACGTGTACGCCTCGACGCGTCCCCCGTCCCGTACCGGGGCGAGTTCGCGGTGGGCGCGCACCTTGTCGGCGGGGAGACGGGTCAGGGGCATGCGCTGGGTCAGCAGCCGGGTGGCGGCCAGCAGGGAGCCCCCGGACCGGCGCCCGGTTCGCAGCACCTCGACCGGCGCCGGCCGGCCGTCGGTACGCGGGAAGGCGGCCGGGAAGTCGAGGATGCCGTTCACGTCCGCGCCTCGGAAGGCGTAGATCGACTGGTCGGGGTCGCCGAAGGCGACGAGGGTGCGCCCGCCGCCGGCCAGGGCGTGCAACAGCCTGACCTGGGCGGGGTCGGTGTCCTGGTACTCGTCGACGTACACCGCGTCGTACTGGGCGGCCAGCTGCGCGGTGATCTCGGGGCGGCGGGCGAGGAGCACCGCGCGGTGCACGAGTTCCGCGTAGTCGAGCACGCCCTGCAGGTCCAACACGTCGAGGTACTCGGCGAGGAAGACGGCGGCGGCCCGCCAGTCCGGGCGGCCGATGCGCCGGGCGAAGGCCCCCAGGGCGTCCGGGGACAGACCCAGTTCGCGGCTGCGGGCGAGGACCGCGCGGACCTCGTCGGCGAAGCCGCGGGTGGTCAGGCAGGCGCGCAGTTCGTCGGGCCAGCGCACGTGGGCCAGCCCGAGCCGCTCCAGGTCGACCTGCCCGGCGAGCAGCTCCCGTACCGTCACGTCCTGTTCCGGGCCGGACAGCAGCCGCAGCGGCTCCACGAACAGCTCGCTGTCCTGGTGGGCGCGGACCAGGGCGTAACCGAAGGAGTGGAAGGTCGTCGCCCGCGGGGCACGCGCGGCACCCATGCGGAGCGCCATCCGGTCCCGCAGTTCGACGGCCGCCTTGCGGCTGAAGGTCAGTACCAGGATCCGCTCGGGGTCTCCGCCGCGGGCGATTTCCGCCACGGACTCGACCAGCGTGGTGGTCTTGCCGGTGCCCGGGCCCGCGAGGACGAGCAGCGGTCCGGTCCTGTGGTCAACCACGGCGCGCTGTGCGGCGTCCAGACGAGGGGGGTCCGTGCGCGACGGCGGGGTACGCACCAGTCGGTAAGCGCCACGGCTCCCCCGTCGCACCTGGGGGTGCGACGGATGTCCGGTGGAGGAAGAGGAGCTCACGTGGTTCGCCGGTCCTGGTGGGTGTACTGGTGGGCCGTCCGCGCTGCGGGTACGGCGGTGGCCCCGGGATGAGGGGGACGCGTGCGGCCGACGCTACGCCGACGGACGAGACGGAAGGAGAGCTTCCTCTTCTTCCCTCGGGTCGCTCACGGAGCCTGCGTCCCCCGCCCCACGAACGTACGTCATGCACCGTGCGTGCCCGAAGTGCCCCGTTTCCCTCACATGGATCACAGGTCACACCTCGGTCGGCCCGATGGCGCAAGCTGTCAGGTGTGACCCTGTGCGCGTTCGCCGCCGTCCCACCGCGCCCGCTTCAGGTCGAGGCGCGGCAGGTGGTCCTCCGCGGCTCTGTGCGCCTCCCTCATGGGCGTGCCCTCCTCCCGGTAGCGGCCGAGCGCCTCCAGTTCGTGCCCCGCGAGCAGGACCCCGTCCGCGCGGACGACGCGCCACCACGGCACGCCTCCCCCGTAGAGGGACATCACCCGCCCGACCTGCCGGGGTCCCCCGTCCTCCAGGTACTCGGCGACGTCCCCGTACGTCATGACGCGGCCCGGCGGAATCAGTTCGGCCACGTCGAGAACCCTCTCGGCGTATTCGGGCAGCGCGTCCGCGGGCTCCGGGCGGACGTCGTCCGGCAGGTTCTGCTCGCTCATCCGTCCCATCCTGCCCCACCCCACCGACAACGCCACGCCCTCCCGGCGGTGCCCGCGCCTCGCCCGGCAGCGGCGCTTCGGGCAGACTGTGCGGCCCGCACGGGCACCCTGATGCCTGCCGGGGCCGCCGCGACGTGCCACCATCGTGCGGGCGGTGACCAGTGATACGAGAGCAAGAAGAGGCGATGAAGCAGCAGGGTGCGCAACCCGAGGACGCCGAGGACGCCGAGGGCACCTCTGACTCCTCGTCGCGCCCCGACACGGGGGACACAGGCGCCGGGACGCCCGGCCGGAGACCCGGCGCGGTCGGTTCGGCGACGGCCGCCGACCCCGCGGACGTCGCGCACATCGACGAGGTGGAGGGCGACGAACCGCTGCTCCCCGCGCGCGTGCACCGTCCGTCCGACCTGATGCGGCTCCTGGTGGGCACACTCGCCGTCGCCGTACTGCTGGCCGTCGCCGCCTTCGCACACGGCACCACCTCGGGCCTCGAACAGGACATCAACAAGGGCACGGGGCAGGCACCCGATCTGCTGATCAAGATCGCGGGGCTCGCTTCCAGCATCGCGATCCTCCTGGTGCCGGTCGCGTTCGCGATCGAGCGGCTGATCAAACGGGACGGGCTGCGGATCGCCGACGGCGTGCTCGCGGCGGTCCTCGCCCACGGGGTGACCCTCGCCACCGACCTGTGGGTCGCCAAGGCCGCCCCCGGCTCCATCCAGGACGCGCTCACCCAGCCGTCGCCGGGCGACATCCACTCCCTGACCGACCCGGTGCACGGCTATCTGGCGCCGGTCATCGCGTACATGACGGCCGTGGGCATGTCCCGCAGACCCCGCTGGCGCGCGGTGCTGTGGATCGTGCTGCTGCTGGACGCCTTCTCGATGCTCGTCACGGGCTACACGACGCCGTTCTCGATCATTCTCACGGTCCTCATCGGCTGGACCGTGGCGTACGGAACGCTGTACGCGGTCGGCTCCCCCAACGTCCGCCCCACCGGGCGGACGCTGATGGCGGGCCTGCGGCACGTCGGCTTCCGCCCGGTGACCGCCGCGCGCGAGGAGGCGCCGGCGGACACCGCGGAGACCGGAGACCGCGGCCGCCGCTACTTCGTCACCCTGGAGGACGGCCGGCCGCTGGACGTGACGGTGGTGGACCGGGAGCAGCAGGCGCAGGGCTTCTTCTACCGCGCGTGGCGGAACCTGACACTGCGCGGCTTCGCCACCCGCAGCAGTCTCCCGTCGCTGCGCCAGGCCCTGGAGCAGGAGGCGCTGCTCGCCTACGCCGCGATCGGGGCCGGCGCCAACGCGCCCAAGCTGATCGCGACGTCCGAGCTGGGACCCGACGCCGTGATGCTCGTCTACGAGCACACCGGTGGCCGCACTCTCGACTCGCTGGCGGACGAGGAGATCACCGACGAACTGCTGCGCGGCACCTGGGAACAGGTGCGGGCCCTCCAATCCCGGCGGATCGCGCACCGCAGGCTGGTGGGGGACGCGATCCTGGTGGATCGTTCCGGCACGGTGATCCTCACGGATCTGCGCATCGGCGAGATCGCCGCCGGCGACCTGCTGCTGCGCATGGACGTCTCCCAGCTCCTCGTCACGCTCGGTCTGCGGGTGGGTGCCGAACGCGCGGTCGCCTCCGCCGTCGCCGTGCTGGGCCCCGACACGGTGGCGGACTGCCTGCCGATGCTCCAGCCCATCGCCCTCAGCCGCTCCACGCGCGCGACCCTGCGCAAGCTGGCCCGGGAGCGGGCCCAGCGCGAGCGGGAGGCGGTCCTGGAGTCGTCCCGGCAGGCCAAATCGGCCCGCGCGGAGGCGACCGGCGGCGACGACCGGTACCCCGCTCCCGAGGAACCCGACAGGCCGGGCAGGCCGGAGAAGTCCGAGAAGAAGGCCGCCCGCGCCGAGCAGCGGGCGGAGAAACGGGCCGTGGACGAGGCGCTGGAGGAGGCGCGCGAAGAAGACCTGCTCACCCTGATCCGCCATGCGGTGCTGCGGATCAGGCCCCAGGCCCCCGTCGAGCCGGCCCGTCTGGAGCGGGTACGGCCACGCACGCTGATCAGCTTCATGGCCGGCGCGATCGGCGCCTACTTCCTGCTGACGCAGCTCACCCACATCGAGTTCGGGCCGCTGATCTCGAACGCCGAGTGGGGGTGGGTCGCCGCGGCGGTGCTGTTCTCGGCGGCGAGCTACGTCGCGGCGGCCATGGCGCTGCTGGGGTTCGTGCCCGAGCGGGTGCCGTTCATGCGGACCGTGGCGGCGCAGGTCGCCGGGTCGTTCGTGAAGATCGTCGCCCCGGCCGCGGTCGGCGGCGTCGCCCTGAACACACGCTTCCTGCAGCGCGCGGGTGTACGGCCGGGGCTCGCGGTGGCGAGTGTCGGCGCGTCGCAGCTGTTCGGGCTCGGCTGTCACATCCTGATGCTGCTGTCCTTCGGCTATCTCACCGGCACCGAGAAGACGCCGTCGCTGTCGCCGTCCCGGACGGTCATCGCGGGTCTGCTGACGGTTGCGGTGCTCGTGCTCGTGGTGACCTCGGTGCCGTTCCTGCGGAAGTTCGTCGTCACGCGCGTGCGGTCGCTGTTCGCCGGTGTCGTGCCGCGCATGCTGGACGTGCTGCAGCGGCCGCAGAAGCTGATCACCGGCATCGGCGGCATGCTGCTGCTCACCGCCTGCTTCGTGATGTGCCTGGACGCCTCGATCCGCGCCTTCGGCGACGAGACGACGTCGATCAGCCTGGCGAGCGTCGCGGTCGTCTTCCTCGCGGGCAACGCGCTGGGCTCCGCGGCACCGACGCCGGGCGGTGTGGGCGCGGTGGAGGCGACGCTGACGGTCGGCCTGATCGCCGTCGGCCTCCCCAAGGAGGTCGCCGCACCCGCCGTACTGCTGTACCGGCTGCTCACACTGTGGCTGCCGGTCCTGCCGGGCTGGCTGGTCTTCAACCACCTGACACGGAAAGAGGCGCTGTGACGCCCTCCTGACGGACAGTGGTTCGAGCCGACCGGGTACCTCGGACGGCTCGTGCCCCGAGCACACGGCCGCGCGCGACCGCACGATGGAGGCATGCCGAATGCTCCCCGGTTGCGCGCCTCCGCCCTGACCGCCACCGCCGTAGCGCTGTCCGCGCTGCTGGCAGGCTGCAGCGACGGCCCCGGGGGCGGCTCGAGCGACGACACGGACCTGACCACCCAGAGGCTCGGGTGGAAGGACTGCCCAGCCCCGTCCGAGGCCGAAGGGGGCGGCGCCGCCCCTTCCCCGCTGCCGGACGGCGACGAGTGGCAGTGCGCCACCATGAAGGCGCCGCTCGACTGGGACGAGCCCGACGGGGAGACGATCGGCCTCGCACTGATCCGGGCCGAGGCCGACGGCGGGGCGGACCGGCGGATCGGCTCGCTCGTCTTCAACTTCGGCGGCCCGGGCGGATCGGGCGTCACCACGCTGCCCGCCTTCGGCCAGGACTACGCGGAACTGCGCACCCGCTACGACCTGGTCAGCTTCGACCCTCGCGGTGTCGGCCGCAGCGCCCCCGTGGAGTGCCTGGACGACAAGCAGCTCGACACCTACTTCCAGCAGGACGCGACCCCCGACGACGCGGCCGAGCGCACCGCGTTGCTGGACAGCACGGAGAGGTTCAACGCGGCCTGCGAGAGGCGCTCCAAGAAGGTCCTGCCGCACGTGGCCACCACCGACACCGCCCGCGACATGGACCTGATGCGCCAGGTCCTCGGCGACGACGAGCTGTACTACTTCGGCCTCTCCTACGGCACCGAACTCGGCGGCGTCTACGCCCACCTGTTCCCGAAGCACGTGGGGCGGGCCGTGTTCGACGCGGTCGTGGACCCGACGAAGACGCCGGCACAGGGCTCGCTGGCACAGGCCGAGGGATTCCAGCTCGCGCTCGACAACTTCGCCGAGGATTGCACGTCGAAGGCCGAGGAGTGCCCCATCGGGGCCGACGCCCGCGACGTCGAGGACCGTATCGCCCGGCTGTTGGGAGAACTCGACCAGGAACCGATCCCCGGCCTCTTCCCGCGCGAACTCACCCAGACCGCCGCCACCGGCGGCATCGCGCAGGCGCTGTACTCGAAGGACCTCTGGGAGTACCTCACGGATGGCCTGCAACAGGCGTACGACGGTGACGGCCGGGTCCTCATGGTGCTTTCGGACGCGCTGAACGGACGCAACGAGAACGGCCGGTACAGCAACATCGCCGCGGCCAACGTGGCGATCAACTGCGCCGACGAAAACCCTCGGTACGACCCGGCGTACGTGGAGCGCGAGCTTCCCGACTTCCGGAAGGCCTCCCCGCTGTTCGGCGAGTACCTCGCCTGGTCGATGCTCGGCTGCACCGACTGGCCGGTGGCCGGCGCCGCCGAGCACCCCGACGTCAGCGCACCCGGAGCGCCACCGATCCTGGTGATCGGGAACACCGGCGACCCGGCGACGCCCTACGAGGGCGCCGGAAGGATGGTGGAGGCGCTGGGGAAGGGCGTGGGCGTGGAACTGACCTACAGAGGGCAGGGCCACGGCGCCTACGACAGCGGGAACGCCTGTGTACAGAACGCCGTGCACGGCTACCTGCTGGACGGGAAGGTGCCGCCGGCCGACACCGTCTGCTCCTGACCCACCGCACCCACAGCACCCCGAGACCCGGGAAAATAGCAGCTCAGAGCGTTATCCACAGGCTCGGGCGGGCATGGTGCGGTCCGCCTACCATGGCATGACCGCCATCCGCCGCACGGCGCGGACGGCATGCGAGGGGGGAGAGCACATGGCACGTCTCGTACGGTGGACGGCTCTGACGGCCGCCGCCGCACTGCTGACGGCGGGCTGCGGCAGCGGCTCGTCCGGTGCGGACAAGGACGACGAACCGCCGGCCTCCCAGACCCTCGACTGGGGCCGCTGCGAAGGCACCGCGGACGCTCCCGCGCCGGGCGGCGACTGGCAGTGCGCCACGCTCAGGGCGCCGCTGGACTGGGCCGAGCCGGACGGCGAGACGATCGACCTCGCGCTGGTCCGGGCCAGGGCCACCGGCGACGAGCGCATCGGCTCGCTGCTGTTCAACTTCGGCGGCCCCGGCGCCTCGGGCGTCTCCACTATGCCGTCCTACGGCGACACCGTCTCCTCCCTGCGCGAGCGCTACGACCTGGTGAGCTGGGACCCGCGCGGGGTGGCGTCGAGCGAGGGCATCCGCTGCCGCGACGACGAGGCGATCGAGGACGCCGAGTCCGTGGACTCCACACCGGACACCGCGGCCGAGGAGCAGGCCTACCTGAAGGACGCCGCCGACTTCGGCGAGGGCTGTGCGAAGGCCGCGGGCAAACTGATGGAACACGTCTCGACCACGGACGCCGCTCGCGACATGGACCTGATGCGGGACGTCCTGGGCGACGAGAAGATGCACTACTTCGGCATCTCCTACGGCACCGAACTCGGCGGCGTCTACGCCCACCTGTTCCCGAAGCGCGTGGGACGCGTGGTGCTCGACGCGGTCGTGGACCCGGCCGCCGACACGATGGGCCACGCCGAGAACCAGGCCAGGGGCTTCCAGCGCGCGCTCGACGACTACCTGGAGTCCACCGGTCAGGACCCGGAGCGGGGGTCGCAGGAGATCGTCGACCTGCTCCAGCGGCTCGACGCGAAGCCACTGCCGACGTCGACGCCGGGGCGGGAGCTGACGCAGACGCTGGCCCTCACCGGGATCGTGCTGCCGCTGTACAGCAAGGACGGCTGGCCGGCCCTGACCAGCGCGCTGGAGGCGGCCGAGGAGGGCGACGGCTCGGAGCTGCTGGCCCTCGCCGACGGATACAACGAGCGCGATTCCGCGGGGCACTACGGCACGACGACCCACGCGCAACGGGTCATATCGTGCCTGGACGACAAGCAGCGGCCGACCGTGGCGGAGACGAAGAAGCTGCTGCCGACGTTCGAGAGGGTCTCCCCCGTGTTCGGGGCCTTCCTCGGCTGGGACACGGCCGGCTGGTGCCACGACTGGCCGGTGGCCGGCCAGCGCGAGACTCCGGAGGTGAGCGCGCCCGGTGCGGCTCCGATCCTGGTGGTCGGCAACACCGGCGACCCGGCCACGCCCTACGAGGGCGCCCGCGAGATGGCGGACGAGCTGGGCAAGGACGTCGGTGTGGTGCTCACCTGGAAGGGCGAGGGGCACGGTGCGTACGGGAGCGGGAGTGCCTGCGTCGACTCCGCGGTGGACGGCTATCTGCTGAAGGGGATGGTGCCGCAGGACGGCACCCTCTGCTCATGACGGCGGCGGGGGGGTTTCTTTTCCTCCATCCCCTCGACCCCCCCCCCCCCCGAAAAAGGGTGTGGATCCGGTCAGTAGACGGGCTTCGCCGGCTCGATCTGGTTGACCCAGCCGATCACGCCGCCGCCGACGTGGACGGCGTCGGAGAAGCCCGCGGACTTCAGGACCGCCAGGACTTCCGCACTGCGGACACCCGTCTTGCAGTTCAAGACGATCCTCTTGTCCTGCGGGAGGCTCTCGAGGGCCGAGCCCATGAGGAACTCGTTCTTCGGGATCAGCCGGGCGCCGGGGATGGAGACGATCTCGAACTCGTTCGGCTCGCGGACGTCGATGAGCTCGATGTCCTCACCGTCGTCGATCCACTCCTTGAGCTGCTTGGGAGTGATCGTGGAGTCGGCGGCCGCCGCCTGGGCCTCCTCGGACACGACGCCACAGAAGGCCTCGTAGTCGATGAGCTCGGTGACGGTGGGGTTCTCGCCGCACACCGCGCAGTCGGGGTCCTTGCGGACCTTGACCTGGCGGTACTGCATCTCCAGGGCGTCGTAGATCATCAGGCGGCCGACCAGCGGCTCACCGATGCCGGCGAGGAGCTTGATGGCCTCGTTGGTCTGGATGGAACCGATGGACGCGCACAGCACACCCAGGACGCCGCCCTCGGCGCAGGACGGGACCATGCCGGGGGGCGGGGGCTCCGGGTAGAGGCAGCGGTAGCAGGGACCGTGCTCGGACCAGAAGACGGAGGCCTGGCCGTCGAAGCGGTAGATCGAGCCCCAGACGTACGGCTTGTTCAGCAGCACGCAGGCGTCGTTGACCAGGTAACGGGTCGCGAAGTTGTCCGTGCCGTCGACGATCAGGTCGTACTGACGGAAGATGTCCATCACGTTGTCGGCCTCGAGCCGCTCCTCGTGAAGGACGACGTCCACGTAAGGGTTGATGCCCTTGATGGTGTCGCGGGCGGACTCGGCCTTGGACCTGCCGATGTCGGCCTGGCTGTGGATGACCTGCCGCTGCAGGTTCGACTCGTCGACCTCGTCGAACTCCACGATGCCGAGGGTGCCGACACCGGCTGCCGCCAGGTACATCAGGGTCGGCGAACCGAGGCCGCCCGCACCCACGGCGAGCACCTTGGCGTTCTTCAGCCGCTTCTGCCCGTCCATCCCCACATCGGGGATGATCAGGTGGCGGGAGTACCTGCGGACCTCGTCTACGGTGAGCTCGGCGGCCGGCTCGACCAGGGGTGGCAGCGACACGGGGACTCCGTTTGTCGGTCAGTGATTACGGTTGTTCTCCTCGCAACACTGCCACGACCTTTTTCATTCCGAGACACCCGTCCCGACCCGCGAGACGATCTCGTCCCAGTAACCGGGCATCGTCTCCCAGAGGTCGACTCGACCGTCCCGGTCCGTGCGGTCGGTGAAGTGGACCGTCGCGGCCCCCTGTCAGCGGGCGATGCGCAGCGCTTCCTTCAGGTGCCCGCGCGGGACGCCGTGGACGACGTGACAGAAGCGCTCGGGCGGGTGGTCGGCGCTCCATTCCGCCGCCTGGGATTAGCGGTAGTCGCTCCAGGTGCCGGAGAAGGTGACGAGTTGGTCGGCGTTGTCGGGGGCACGAGGGGGTGGGCGAGCCCCGGGACAACGAGGCCGGTCCGGACGCCGGTACTCGCGGTGCCTGTCCGGGCGCTGGTCAGATACGGCATGCCGCCTCCATCCAGATGTCGGCGAGGGACTCTTCGAGGGCGATCCGCGGCCGCCAGCCGAGCCGGTCGCGGGCGGTGCGCACGTCGGCCTGCTGCCAGTTGCCGCAGCCGTCCGGGTAGGGGTAGGCGACGGGGCCGGCGTGCTCGGCCTCTCCGCGGTGCCCGAGGGGTTCCGGGCGGTGCGGGCCGAGGCCGTCGCGGTGGTGGCCGAGGGCGTCGACGCGGTGGCCGAGGGATTCGGTGCGGGGGTGCCCGATGGTCGGGCGGAGCGCGCCGGGCGGTCCGTCGAGTTCGTGCAGGGCGCCGCCGTAGCCGGCCACGCGGGCGAGGGTGGCGGCGGCGTCGCGCAGGCGCACGGCACGGCCGGATCCGATGTTGATGACGCCCTGCGCCGCGGAGAGGGAGGCGGCGTGGACGGCTCGGGCGACGTCGCGGACGTCGATGAAGTCGCGCTGGGCGCCGAGGCCGCCGAGGCGGAGCTCGCCGTCGCCGGACTGCATCGCGCGGCGCATGGCCTCGGCGAGCCGGCCCAGCGGGGAGCCGGCGGGGGTGCCGGGACCGGCGGGCGAGAAGACGCGGAGCACGACGGCGTCCAGGCCCGAGCCGAGGACCAGCTCGGTCGCGGCGAGTTTGCTGACGCCGTAGGGGCCGCCGGGACGGGGCACCGCGTCCTCCGCGGTGGAGGAGCCGGGCTGGCTGGGACCGTACTCCGCGCTGCAGCCGACCTGTACGAGGCGGGCCCCGCAGCCGCTGCGGCGCAGGGCCTCGCAGACGGTGGCGACGGCCACGGTGTTGTGCCGGGTGAGTTCGCGGGCGCCGCCCCGGGTGGCACCGGCGCAGTTGACGACGACGCCGGGATGGACCGCGTCCAGGAAGCGGGTGAGGGCGCCGGGGCTGCCGGTGGCGAGGTCGAAGCGCACGTCGGCGTCGTCGCCGCGGCCGAGGGCGGTGAGCTGGACGGCCGGGTCGGCGAGCAGACGGTCGGCGACGAAACGGCCGATGTAGCCGTTGGCTCCGATCAGCAGGACTCTCATCGGGCGGCTCCCGGTGCCGAGGCGTCGGGTCGGGAGGTGGTCATCTGGGGGCTCCTTCTGAGGGGTGGTACGGATGTACGTGGGGGGGGGCGTCCGGTGGGGCGTGCTCACCGCGGCTGCGCCGTCGATGCGTGGGCCGACGCCCTGGTCAGACGGCGGTTCGCGTGGGCCAGGAGGGTCAGGGCGCCGATGCCGCAGGCGATCGTCGGTACGCCGGCCGGGCCCCAGGTGGCGGCCAGGGCCTCCACGGGGACCGCCAGGAAGCCGCAGCCGGGGAGGCGGCCGGCGAAGAGTGTGGCCAGGGCGGCTGCCTCGGTGACGGCCGCGGCGCTGAGGACGAGCGTGGGGGCGTAGGTGTGGCCGTGCACGGTCAGCAGACGGGCCAGCAGGAGCAGGGCGCCCAGGGTGAGCGCCTGAGGGTGGGCGGCGGGCTCGCCGAGGACCGCGCCGGTGAGCGCGGTCAGGGCCGTCAGGGCGACCATGAACAGGGCGAACGTGCCGAACAGCAGGGGGCGTACGGAGGCGGAGAAGTCGGCGAGGCCGCGGCTGACCGTGAGTCTGCGGCGGGCTCGCGCGGCGAAGAGGTGGGCACTCGCGGCGGCGGGCGCGCAGGCGAGGGCGAGTGCCAGGACGGGGGCGACGGCGACGGGCCACGGGCCGTCGGCGGTGCCGTCGGGCAGTCCGTCCGGGCCGCCGCCGAGAGCGGCGCGGAGGAGTCCGTCGCCGAGAAGGGCGTAGCCCAGGAGCCAGCAGGTCCACGTGCCCGTGGTGCGCGCGGTGGTGCTCAGCGGGCCCCGGCGCAGTGCCGCACGCAGGGCCATGGTCACCGCGAGGACGCCGACGGCGGCCGTGGTCAGGCGCGGTCGCCCGTCGGTGAGGCGCAGGCAGGTCACGGTGGCGGCGCAGAGCACGCCGGGCAGCAGGGCGAGAACGATCCAGGCGGTGCGCACCCGGGGGGCCGGCAGGTCGGTGGGGCGCGGGGTGTCGGCGTCACGCGGGACGCGCGCGTACATCTCCTCCGCCAGGGAGAAGACGTCCCGGTGACGGAAGCGTGCGGCGGTCCGGTCGGTGACGCCGTGTGCCTCCAGGCCGGCCGCGATCTCCAGCGGGTCCACGGCGCGTTCGCACAGTTCGCGGTGCCGGTGCATCAGGGCCTTCACGGGGTCCGCGCCGGTACGGCGAGCAGCGGACGGCGCCTGCTTTCCACGGGCGGCCGATCCGCCGCGCCGGGCCGCGCCGCCTCCGGCGACCGATCCGCCGCGCCCGACCCCGCCGCCGCCCCCATCCATGCCACCTCCGACGACCGCGCCGCCGCCCCCGACCACGCCACCTCCGACGGCCGCCTCGCCGACGGCCACCGCGTGGCCTTCGGCACACCGTCCGCCACCGGCGAGCGACTCGCTACCGGCGACCGCGTCCCCGCCGATCGCCCCGTCACCCTCGGCACCCCCTCCCCCGCCGGCCACCGACTCGCCACGGGCCGCCGCATCCCTGCCGACCACCACCGCACCTCCAGCACTTGCTCCACCACCGACGAGGGGCTTACCACCAGCACCCGGCCGGCCACCGGCAATCGGTCTGTCACCGGCGGTCGGCCCAGCACCGACAGCCGGCCCGGCACCGACAGCCGGGCCGCCGCCGACGACCGCCTCGCCCTCCGCGGGGGCCCCGCCACCGCTGGGCGCCAGGGCGTCCGCGCCCCCACGCGAAGACCCGCACCCTTCGGGGGCCCCGCCCCCGCCGCACCATCGGTCCGCGTGCCGGTCCGCAGGCGCGCCGCCCGCGTGCGGTGTTCCCTCGGTCAGGGACTCCCGCGAGCCTTCGTCCCAGCAACCGGGACTGCTCGGGGTCTCGGGGCGGTCCAGTTCGCCGAGGCCGCTCATCGGGCCCCCTCGTTCGCGCAGACCGGCGTCGTGGCACGGACGGGGGCGTCGGTCGCCCAGCCGGGGCCGCCCCGGGATCCGACTCGGGACGTGGGTTCGCTCCAGCGGCCGGGGAGATGGGCTTCGGCGGGGACGGCGAACGGCAGGGGCTCGCCGGCCTCGTCGAGGACTACGCGGCGCACTGGTGTGCGCGAAAGGATCTCCAGGTAAATGCCGTGAAATGCCGCGATGTTCTGCTCGACGGTGAACAGTTCCAGCGCGCGGGCGCGAGCGGCGGCGCCCAGACGCTCCCGGCGCTCGGGGTCGCGCAACAGGGCCACGCACGCCTCGGCGAGCGCCCGCGGGTTGCGCGGGGGCACGACGAGTCCGGTGCCGCCGATGGCCTCCACCACCGCACCGACGTCCGTGGAGACCGTCGCGCGACCGCAGAACATGGCTTCGACCAGCCCGGCCGGGAACCCTTCGACGAGGCTGGAGAGCACCACCAGAACGCCGGAGGCGTACGCGTCGGCGCGGGACGGCAGTTCGGGCCCTCCGGTCTCCTCGAAGGACACCGGGTTGCGGCCGACGGCGTGCGGGCCGTCGGCTTCGTCGGGGAAGAGCTGCGCGGCCAGTCCCCTGCAGTGGGCGAGGTACGCCGGGCCCTCGGGCCCGGCGGGAGTGCCGACGATCCTGAGGCGTGTCCCGGGTTCCGCCCTGCGGATCTCCGCGAAGGCGTGCAGCAGCGAGACGAGGTCCTTGGCGGGTTCGACGCGGCCGACCCAGACCAGGGTGCGGGGGTCGGCGCACTCCGGCGACTCCCCGGCCTCGGCGAAGGGGGCCGCGTCCAGGCCCGGATGGACCGTGCGGATCCTGGAGCGGTCGGCCCCGCAGCGCTCCTGCCAACGGCGGGCGTGGGTGTTGCCGGGCGTGATCACGGCCGCGCGCCGGTACGTCTCCGCCGCCAGCCGGCCGTGGAAGGCGGCCAGCAGGGACCGTATCGCGGGAGAGGAGTCGGGTTCCGTGAGGTAGTGCGTCCGCAGCCGCACGCCGTACTCCGTGACCAGCAGGGGTACGTCGGCGAAGTGCCGGGCGAGCAGGCCCGGGAGCGCCGCCGTGCCGCCGGAGGCCGCGTGGCACAGGTCGGCCGCGCCGAGGCCGTCGTCCTCGTACCAGTCGAGCGACAGGGGGCGCAGCGCGCGTTCGAGGCGCGCGGCGACGACGAGCAGATCGGGAACGCGCGCCTCGCGCACGGAACGGTGGGCGCCGGGCGCACGACAGGCGCGCTCCAGGGCGCCCACAGCCGTCTCCGAGCGCAGGGCGCCGGGCAGTCCTCCTTCGTCGCGGGCGAGTTCGGCGAGCCCGTAGAGCGCGTTGGCGAAACGGTCCGCCTCAAGGGCGGACGCCTCTTCGGGGGACCCGGACGGCACGCCGGGGGCCGCCGCGCACAGGGCCGCGGCCAGTTCGCCGTAGCACTCGGCGAAGCGCCGGCGCGCGCGCCGTCCGTACCCGACGCCGTCGTCCTCGGCTTCCCACAACGAAGCGGTGCGCACCCGGCTGACCTGCGGCGGCAGCGGGACCCATCCGTCGGCCTCCTGCCGCTCACTGCGGCTGAGCGCGTAGACGTCGAACTCGTGCTGCTCAAGCCCGCGCACGAGCCGGTCGCACCAGAGCCCGGCCTCACCGCTCACATACGGATAGCCACCCTCCGTAAGCAGTCCGATGCGCACGCGCGCACCCCCGATCTCCCGTCTGGGGAGCCGCCGTTGGTCCGGCAGCTCGCAGCGGGACGAACGTATGCGGACAAGGCGGTGGAGGGGGGGGGGGGGGGGGCGCTACGCACACAAAAAGGGGGGGGAAAAAAAACCCTC